>DAOWDF010000039.1 GCA_030639165.1 Alphaproteobacteria bacterium | reverse complement strand
TTCTTGTAAATGCCCATATGTCACAAAAGTCATTTGATAATTGGAAGTATTTAAAGCCATTAGCGAAGAAAATGCTGACGACATTTGATAAGATACTCTGTCATAATAAAACCGATAAATCATATTTTGAGATATTGGGCGGTACAAATATTACTGTTACCGATAATTTGAAATATAGTGCCACGCCACTAATCTATAACCCACCTGACCTACAGGATATTAAACAAGCAATAGGATCACGCACTATTTGGCTTTATGCGAGCACCCATGATGGGGAGGAAGAACTAGCCTGCGAGGCGCATTTATCACTAAAAAAACAATTCCCAGATATTTTAACAGTCATAGTCCCACGCCACCCAGAGCGCCGTGAACAAATAAATGATGCCTGTAAAAAATTTAAACTAAATATAAAATTTAGAGGCACTGATAAGCATCTACCTAATCCAGATGATGATATATACATCGCAGATACATTGGGTGAGCTAGGTCTTTTCTATCGCTTATCACCTATAGCCTGCATTGGCAGGTCATTCAGCAATGATGGCGGCGGTGGGCATAACCCAATCGAAGCAGCGCAGCTAAACTGCGCCGTCCTACATGGAAAAAACGTACAGAATTTGCAGGATATTTTCGATGAGATGGACGTTGATAAGGCAAGCCTTGAAATAGATACGCAAGAGGAATTATCAACGACACTTGCCCGCTTGTTAAATAATGAAAATAATATAAAATTATTACAAGATAATGGGTGTATGTTTTCTAATAAAAAAAATGGTGTAATAGACAAAGTAATGAATGAAATTACTCCAATATTAATTAGTTCAGGTGTATTGTAAAATGTTTAAAACTCCAAAATTCTGGTATAGAAATCAATCAGATAAGCCACCCATTATTGAATTTCTAATGAAACCATTTAGCCTGCTTTATAATTTCGGTTATCACTTAAACCTCTGCTCATCAAAGACCAGAAAAGCCCAGATACCAGTGATTTGTGTAGGAAACATCACTGCAGGTGGCAGTGGCAAAACCCCAACAATAATTGCTATAAATAAATTATTAGCCCAAAACAAAATGGCTAAATCTCCATTCTTTTTATCAAGAGGCTATGGCGGAGATGAAAGTAAGGCCAGACGCATAACAGTTCATGACACTGCAAAGAAGGTTGGAGATGAACCTTTATTACTCGCAAAGCATTCAAATATAATAACTTCTGTGAACCGCTATGATGGTGCATTGATGGCGCAAGAACTTGGCGCTGATTGCATTCTTATGGATGATGGTTTTCAAAATCAAAGCATTTTTAAGGATCTATCCGTCCTCGTTATTGACGGCAAAACAGGTTTTGGTAATGGCAAGTTACTACCATCTGGTCCTTTACGTGAGCCTATATCTGAAGCATTTTCCCGCGCTCAGGCAATCATAATAATAGGCGACGATAAGACCAATATAACGCCTCTAATTCCTGATAACCTTCCAATATTCAAAGCATCAATTAGAGCAAGTAATATTAATGAATTTGACAATTTAACCCAATATATAGGCTTTGCAGGGCTTGCCCACCCACAAAAATTTGCAACCACCCTTAATGATAATAAATTCAATATGGTAGGTTTTTATGAGTTTGCAGATCATCACCCCTACTCTAATAATGATTTGGATATGCTAATTATCGAAGCCAAGGATAAAGGCTCAAAGTTGATCACTACAGAAAAAGACTATCAGAGGATACCAGAAGATTATCGCAAGTATATAGCTTATTTATCTATTGAATTAATTTGGGATAATGAGAAAGAAATAACCGAATTCTTGAAAAACTCCTTCACTTCCTTTAATAATGAGCAATGAAACAAATACGATATTTATTTGAAGGCTTATTGCTTTCCATACTTTTTATATTCTTTAAAGTACTCCCCCCACAAACAGCCTCAAATATTGGTGGCTGGATTGGTAGAAGCATAGGCCCTAAACTAGCGGCTAGCCGTAAAGCTCGTCGCCATATTCTAAAGGCTATGCCTGATACTGATTTAAACGAGCAGAACAGAATTATATGCGGCATGTGGGATAATTTAGGCCGAGTAATTGCCGAATACCCACACTTAGAAAAAATCGGCAAACAATACACCAAAATAGAAAACATTGAGGCACTAAGAGCTGGAATAAGTAGCAAAAAGCCCATGATCTTTATTAGCGCACATATTGGCAACTGGGAGGTTAACGGGGTCTCATACTTCAAACAACTAAATCATCCACTTGACCTTACCTTTCGTGCCCCTAATAACCCTTGGACAGCAAAGTTACTTAGTATAGCAAGGACTTTAAATGGCCGCATCAAAGCCTTCCCAAAATCGCGTGAGAGCAGCAAGCTAATAATAGAGACACTTAAGAATAATGGCTCATTAGGTATACTTATAGACCAAAAATATAATGAGGGAGTTGAGGCAGATTTTTTCTCTTTGCCTGCCATGACTAATCCCGTTTTTGTAAAGCTTGCGCAGAAATATAAATGCTCATTAATTCCCGCATGTAATATCCGAACTTCTGGATGTAATTTCATACTTAAGGTTTATCCTGAAATTAATATATTTGATAAAGATGGTAATAAACGCCCTGTTATAGATGTTATTAACGAGGCAAATCAATTGCTAGAGGAATGGGTAAGAGAAAGGCCAGAGCAATGGATTTGGCTGCATAAGCGCTGGAAAAACAAATAGTAACTATAGATTTGCTTCACCACATTAAATCAGGCATAAATATTGACTAATAAATTTAAAGTAAAATAATAAGGGTAATCGCATATGTCTAATAATTGGAAACCAAATAGCTGGAGAGATAAACCTGCGCTTCAACTTCCTACTTACAATGATGCGGCCCTTTTAAAAGCAACTGAAGAGGAGCTAGCATCACTTCCTCCACTTGTCTTCGCAGGTGAAGCACGCAGATTACAAGAAGATTTATCCGCCGTTGCAAACGGAAACGCATTCTTACTTCAGGGCGGTGATTGCGCTGAGAGTTTTGCAGAATTTAATGCCAATAAAATTCGTGACACTTTCCGTGTCCTATTACAAATGGCTGTTACTATGACTTATGCTGGCTCTATGCCAATTGTTAAAGTCGGGCGCATGGCAGGGCAATTCGCTAAGCCACGCTCTAGCGATAATGAGACCATAGATGGAGTCACCTTGCCAAGCTATCGCGGCGACAGCATTAACGGTCTTGAATTTACCGCAGGTGCAAGAGAACCAGACCCACAGCGTATGGTTAAATCATATCACCAATCCGCAGCAACACTTAACCTGCTTCGCGCCTTTGCAAGCGGTGGTTATGCTAATTTGAATAAGGTTCATAAATGGAACCTAAGCTTTGTAAAAGATAGCCCGCTAAGCGAGCGTTATCAGGAAATATCAATGCATATTGATAAGGCGTTACGCTTCATTGAATCGTGCGGCATAAACACTGAGAATACACCAGCACTTAAGCAAACAAGCTTTTATACATCGCATGAAGCCTTGTTGCTTCCTTATGAAGAGGCAATGACCAGAGAAGATAGCTTAACCGGCGATCACTATGATACTTCTGCACATATGCTTTGGATTGGAGCGCGCACTCACCAGCTTGAAAATGCACAAGTTGAATATATCAGAGGCATTAAAAACCCTATCGGCCTTAAATGTTCACCAGCACTGAAAACTGATGAACTGCTAACTCTTATAGACACCCTTAATCCTGACAATATAGCAGGTCGCCTAACGTTAATTGCTCGCATGGGGCATGACAAAGTCGAAGACAGTCTTGCGCCATTATTGCGCGCCGTTAAATCCGAGGGCAAGAACGTGGTCTGGTCTTGCGATCCTATGCATGGCAATACAGTAACTTCTGCGTCAGGATATAAAACACGTCCATTTGATAATATTATGTCTGAGGTTCGTGGATTTTTTGCTGCTCATAAGGCAGAAGGTACGCATGCGGGCGGTGTTCATATTGAAATGACAGGTCAGAATGTCACCGAGTGTGTTGGTGGAGCAGAAGATATAGGCGATGGAGATTTATCCGATCGTTATCATACACATTGTGATCCGCGCCTTAATGCTAATCAAGCTTTAGAAATGGCATTTTTGATCGGTGATGAGCTAAAAGCTGTGCATGCAGATAAAGACAAGAAAAATGCCTAATGCATTAAAAATAACTCTAGCGCAATTAAACCCCACTGTTGGCGATATAGATGGTAACGCGCAAAAGATGCTGGATGTATGGGAACATCATCAGCAAGATAGCGACCTCATACTGTTTCCAGAACTATTTTTATGTGGTTACCCGCCTGAAGATCTCGTTTTAAATGCCGCATTTCAAAGTGAGATAGAACAGAAAATAACATCTATTTGCGAAACATCTAAAAACTATAACTGTGCGGCTCTTATCCCGACAATATGGGTTAATGAAGGTCAACTTTATAACGCTGCACTACTGATTGAGCATGGTAAAATCAAGAATATCTGCAATAAGCACAAGCTACCCAACAATAGTGTTTTTGATGAACCACGAGTTTTTACAGCTGGAAAAATGCCAGAGCCTATAGATTTTAGAGGCACTAAACTAGGCGTTATGATCTGTGAGGATTTATGGCACGAAGAAATACCTATCCACCTCAAAAAGCAAGGTGCAGAGCTACTCATATCTATAAATGCCAGCCCATTTGATAAGACAAAATACAATATACGCAAAAATATTGCCCTTAGCTGTGTAAATAAAACTGGCCTTAAACTTATATATCTCAATATGGTTGGTGGTCAGGATGAGCTAGTTTTTGATGGCCGCTCATTCATAATGGATGCAAAAGGAAATCTTAGCTATCAAGCACCTGCTTTTGAAACATCTGTTACCCAAGGCAAGCCCGAAGATTCTCCTAAATACAGACTGAATAACTGTAACGAACTAATATACTCCGCCCTTAAATTAGGCCTAAAAGATTACGTACGTAAAAATGGTTTTAAAGATGTGTTGCTCGGCCTTTCTGGTGGCATAGACAGTGCGCTAGTCGCAGCAATTGCAGTGGATGCACTAGGAGCGGAGCATGTTAGCTGCGTCATGCTGCCTTCTGAATTTACTTCCGATGAGAGCCTTCATGATGCTAATACTTGCGCGGAACTACTTAATGTTTCATGCAAGACTATTCCTATTTCTGACGCGGTTAAGGTTTTCGAAAATATAGTGCCGAACCTAAGTGGCTTAGCTCATGAAAATACACAAAGCCGTATAAGGGGCACTATCCTTATGGCTATGTCAAACATAAGCGGCGCCTTACTTCTCACTACTGGCAATAAAAGCGAAGTTGCTGTTGGCTATTGCACGATTTATGGCGACATGAATGGAGCTTTTAACCCGCTGAAAGACCTATATAAAACTGAGGTCTTTGCGCTGGCTAAATGGCGAGGCTTACCTGATAATATTATAACTAAAGCACCAAGCGCAGAGCTGCGCCCAGATCAAAAAGATCAGGATAGCTTACCACCTTATGATCTGCTGGATGATATATTATACCAGCTAATTGAATGTGATGATTCTAGCGAACCCTCAGCACTTGCTGATAAATACCCCGATGAAATTGAAAAAATAGCACGGCTAATGAAAAATTCTGAGCATAAACGCTTTCAATCAGCCCCTGGCACGAGAATAACTAACAGAGCATTTGGTAAAGACCGCCGCTATCCAATAACCAATCATTTTGTAAATAAGATTGCCAAAGCCAAGTAATTCCGTTAAAAAATTACCCTTGGCCTAGTCATTCATATATTTATCTGGACAATGAATGAGTGACGAAGAGTATTTTTTATACTTTAGGATCGAATGAAGCAGCTCCAGATGAATAGATGGATGACTATGAGAGTTAGATTTGCCCCCTCACCTACCGGAATGTTACATGTTGGTAACGCACGTACAGCCCTAATATCATGGCTTTTTACCCGCGCACATAACGGCCACTTTATCCTACGAATTGATGATACAGATCAAGAGCGCTCAAAGGATGAATATGAACAAGCAGTAGAAGAAGGCCTATCATGGCTCGGCATTGACTGGGATGAAAAGCGCCGTCAAAAAGATCGCTTTGACATATATAACGCAAAGATTGAGCAGCTCAAAAATGATGGTAGGCTCTATCCATGCTATGAAACACCAGAAGAGCTTGATCTAAAAAGAAAAAGCCAACTCTCACGTAAATTACCACCAATTTATGATCGTGAAGCACTTGAATTATCTGACGAACAAATCAAGCAATATGAAGTTGCAGGGCGCAACCCACACTGGCGTTTCAAACTAAACCATGCACCAATAGAATGGCATGACGAAGTACGCGGCAACGTTAAGTTCAAGGGTGCCGACCTATCCGACCCTGTACTTATTCGCGAAGACGGAAGCCCGCTTTATCATATCTGCTCTGTCATTGATGATATAGAATACGGCATAACCCATGTTGTGCGTGGTGAAGATCATGTTTCTAACACGGCCTGTCATATTCAAATGTTCGAAGCCCTTGGATCAAAAGCCCCTAATTTTGCACATTTGCCATTGCTATCCGATAAAGAAGGCGGAAAACTATCTAAACGTATCGGCTCACTTAGCTTGGCAGAATTGCAGGAAGAAGGCCTAGAACCTATGTCATTGGTTAGCCTGTTTGCTCGCCTTGGCTCGTCTGACCCCATAGAAGTATTTACTGATATCAAGCGAGTTATTGCCGAATTTGATCTATCTAAATTCTCACGTGGAACGCCAAAATTCGACGCACAAGAATTATATCGTCTAAACGCAAAAATACTTCATGAACTTTGCTTTGGTGATGTGAAAAGTGAATTGGCAGGGCTGGGCTTAAGTGATCTGGATAAAGATTTCTGGGAAGTTGTAAAACCTAATATCGAAAAATTATCAGATGTAAAAGAATGGTGGGACGTTGCAAAAGGCGATGTTAAGCCAATAATTGAGGATGCTGAATTTATAGCCGAAGCTCTAGAACTACTCCCCCCCACTCCATGGGATGAAAATACATGGATGAGCTGGGCAAATGCGGTTAAGGAAAAAACTGGACGTAAGGGTAAAAAATTATTTATGCCACTACGCCAAGCTATAACAGGTATGGATCACGGCCCTGAGCTGGCTAGTCTGCTGCTGCTTATTGGAGCGGATAATGTAAAAGCACGCTTACAAAGCCATAAAGCCGCAGCATAAGCAATAAAGAGGTATTTAGTGCCAGCAATAATACTAGCTAACCCACAAATGGGTGAGAATATAGGCGCAGCTGCGCGCTCTATGCTGAACTTTGGGCTTACTGATTTGCGCCTTGTTAATCCGCGAGATGGCTGGCCGAACGAGCGAGCACTAGCCACCTCGGCTGGCGCATTTGAAATCATGCCACAGCCGAAAATATTCAATAATCTGGCCGATGCAATTTCAGATCTGCATTACACCTTCGCAACAACAGCGCGCAGACGCGACATGGTAAAGCCTACGTTTACCCCCGAAAGCGCAATGCTAGAATGTCATAAGCGCACCGCAGAAAATCAAAATATAGGCATAATTTTTGGAGCGGAGCGCACAGGGCTTTTAAATGATGAGATTAGCCAAGCCCAAGCGATAATTTCGATCCCGTCCAACCCTGATTTTTTCTCCCTTAATCTTGGGCAAGCAGTATTATTAATGGCCTATGAGTGGATGAGAGCAGGCGCAGATAAAGCTATTGAATCCTGCAAGCTAGATCATGGAGATAGCTTCCCTGCCAATCAGGGAGAAGTTCATGGATTTATAAATCGCCTTGAAAAAGATTTGGACGAACGAAGGTTTTTTCGCTCCGATGATCTGCGCGCAACGATGCAACGCAATATCCAAAACATCTTCACTCGCAGCGATATCAGCGATCAAGAACTACGCACACTTCATGGCATATTATCTGCCCTGCGAGGGAACAAAAGTAATAAATAGGCCAGAAATCAAGTATCTTAAGCAACCTCATCCAATTGCTTAAGAGCCGTCGCCAGCTTCTCACGTTTTTCCAAAGCTATATTCTTACGGGAATTTTGCTCCTCTATGATTTCCATAGGAGCGTTCGCAACAAACTTTTGATTGCCGAGCTTGGCTTCGATTTTTTTGATGTCTGCATCAATTTTCCCTATGGCTTTACCAAGACGGTCACGTTCTGCGTCCAAATCAATTATATCGGCAATAGGAAGGATAAGCGTTGCCTCACCTACTACGGTTTGGATTGAGCCCTTAGGAGCGTCCGTCACATGTTCAATGCTCTCAAGACGAGCCATACGCCTAAGCACTTCATCATAATCACTAATGCGCTGCTTGGTTTGATCACTTGCTTCCTTAACAAGCAATTTGATCTTCGCCCCCGCAGGTACATGCATATCGGCGCGAACTGAACGTATTTCAGATACAATAGCCTTTAACCACTCCATTTCCA
>DAOWDF010000228.1 GCA_030639165.1 Alphaproteobacteria bacterium | reverse complement strand
GTGATATGTGTAAACATAACGTACTCCTTTCGTTGCACTTAGCGCATATCTCCAAACGACGTGGCACCATGCCTACGTTTGAAAAACTTTGCGCTGGTTAATGGCAGGTTTGAAAATTTCTTTCCATTACTTGCCAATCCCTTAAATTCTCAATGTGCATTTATTTTTATAATTCTGTAAGATCCGCATCCCAGTACAGAAAGTCTTCCCAACTTTCATGCAAGAAGTTGGGCGGGAATGTTCTGCCACGATCCTGAAGCTCATAAACTGATGGCTGAGCTGGCTTCTTAATCGGGTGCATCCCTATATCATCAGGCATTGCATTGCCCTTTTTTGTATTACAACACTGACATGCAGCAACTATATTTTCCCAATTGGTTTTACCGCCCTTTGACCTTGGTACAACATGATCAAAAGTTAATTCATGTGTTTTAAATTTATTACCGCAATATTGGCAGCTCCATTTATCCCGTAAGAATAAATTAAACCTCGTAAAAGCGGGAGCGCGCGTAACGTCTACATATTCTTTTAATGCAAGTACCGAAGGTAAGTTCATATCTAAATTAGGCGAGTGAACCATACGTTCATATTCGGAGACCACACTAACACTACCTCGAAAAATGGCCTTAACAGCATCCTGCCAAGACCATACAGATAACGGAAAATAACTTAGCGGCCTAAAATCCGCATTAAGAATTAAGGCGTGGCACCGATCTAGCGGCATTTCCCTATGTATGGTTTCTGGCATTATGATTGCTCCCGTAAAAACCTTATCTACGGTTATTATACCATAATTCGGGGCAATTTTATCTTGTGAAATGAAGTTTCATTGCTGCAGTCCACAAATTTTCGCAGTGCAGTATTACGTTTAAACTAGGAAAAAATGGACTTTAAAAACGCAGCACCGCTGTCAATTCCTGCTTGATCTATGGAATGGGTAAGACCTTCTGTAGTATGCCCACTTACCTTATAACCATTTGAAGTTAATGTGTCTTTTGCTTGCGACCATGCCTGAACAGGCACGACATCATCGGCTTGCCCATGAATTAAATGGATCGGCATCCTTTGCAGCGCAGCATTATCTGAGGTTTCACCCCATAAAAGAGCGCCAGAATAACCTAAAATACCTGCAATTTCATGCTTTAATCGCGGTGCAACATGCAAAGAAGTCATTGTTCCTTGCGAAAAACCAACCAAAGCAACCTTATCAGCAGAAATGTTAAAACGCTCCATTTGAGCCTCTATAAACTCCTCAACCAAAGGAAATACACTCTGAGCGCCTGCTAACATAGCCTCGGGGGAGCGATCTTGCAGTGAAAACCACTGATAAGCATTAGGATAACCAGCAGGAACCATATCGCAAGCAAAGGGCGCATCAGGAGATATAAACATCGCATTTGGCAAGCCTTGCGCCAATATTGGTGCTAATGATATTAAATCCTGACCATTAGAGCCAACCCCATGAAGCAATATAACCAACTGCTCTGGCTTACCACTTTGCGGTGCATGTTCATAAAAATTTGAAATAGACATAGACAACCCTTACTTTATAGATACAATGTAGCAAATAATTAAATATTTTTGTCGTCTCGAACATAAAATGGAGAGATCTTAAATATTGCAACTTGTTAAGATTTCTCCTTCTGCTGTGCAGTCGTTCGAAATGACACTATCTTATTATTAGTTATAACTATTAAAAATATAATCGATAAAGGAAAAATTATCAAATGAAGTATGACTTGCTGCACATTCAAGGCAAACCTTACGTATTAGTTCCGCTGCATGATTTTAGAGCAATGAATAGTAGTGAAGAAGCTAATGATAGCTTACCTGATGATATTTTGGATCAGCTTTCAGCAAATCAGGAAAGCCCGATTAAAATACTACGAAAACATCGCGGCATGACACAAAATGATCTAGCCAATGAAGCTGGCCTTTCCCGCCCTTATTTGACAGAAATTGAAACTGGCAAAAAAGACGGATCAATACGCGCACTTAAAGCTCTGGCTGAGGCGCTTGATGTTACTATCAGTAATGTTGCTTAAAGGTTCTTAATACCGCGTTCAAGATCAGCTATTAGGTCTTCAGGGTTTTCATTGCCAATTTGGAAACGGATAAACGCGCCCTCTTTTGTCCAATTAGAGCGATAAGTATCCATGTCTTGTGGCTGGACAAGGCTTTCATACCCGCCCCAAGAGCTACCAACTGGAAATAACACCAGTGCATCAATAAATTTAGCGATATCATCCATTGAATATTTAGCATCAAATAAAACGCTAAATACACCATTAGCGCCTGAGAAATCCCTCTTCCAGATATCATTTCCGTGCGCATCATCCAATATAGGGGAATATAGCTCCTGAACTTCTGACCTGCCCTTAAACCATTCCAGAACAGGCTGCATATTTTTTTGCGCATAATCCAGACGCATCTCCAGCGTCCTAAGGCCGCGCAGTGATAGGTACAAATCCTCTGCTCCCGCGCAAACACCCAGATTCATCGCACAGGATTTAAGAGTTTTATAATGCGTTTTACTGTCAGCTACGGCAAAACCAAGATTAACATCTGAATGGCCGCCAATATATTTAGCAGCCGACTGCACAGAAATATTTACACCATGATCAAGCGGACGGAACAGAACTCCCGCGCTATAGGTATTATCCATGATAGTAAGTACGCTGCGCTCTTTTGCAACTTTAACAATCGCTGGAATATCCTGCACCTCAAAGGTAGCGGAACCCGGGGATTCTAGATATATCACAGCAGTATTATCGCGGATTAAACCCCTAATCCCTGCCCCAATCATAGGGTCATAATATTCAACCTCTATGCCATATGATTTAAGCTGTTTATCCGCAAAAAACCGTGTCGGCGGGTAGCAGCTATCAACTATTAGTATATGATCGCCCGCTTTCAAAAAAGCCAACAAGCTAGTAGTAACCGCGGCCATACCGCTAGATGTTGATATAGCGTGGTGACCACCTTCAAGTTCGGCCACAGCTTCCTCAAAATTTTGACTTAGCGGGTTATTGACGCGACCATAACGGTATTTAGTTTTTGGATCAAAATATGCGGCCATATCATCATATAAAATCGTCGAAGTGCGACAAATTGGCGGGTTTACAACCCCAAAATAATCCTCAGGCTTGCGCCCTGCATGCATTAGTTTAGTTTCACTGCGATAGTCTTTTTTATGATCACTCATTGATTTGCCTAAAATATCTTTTACGTTATCTAAAGGTTAGCAACTAAATGGCAAATATCAAACGTTAAATCTAAACAAAATAATATCACCATCTTGAACAACATATTCTTTGCCC
>DAOWDF010000133.1 GCA_030639165.1 Alphaproteobacteria bacterium | reverse complement strand
GAGTGCGAATGGAGATTTAACAACCCTAACCCAAAGGCACAATTAAAAGAACTTAAACAGTGGGTTAAACAACATATGGGTTAATTAACTGGTACAGCCCCATAAGATAAATAAAAGAGATAATAACGATAATGACGAATAAAAATTTTAAGCCTGTCCGAAAAGCTGTATTCCCTGTTGCTGGACTTGGCACTCGCTTCCTTCCTGCAACTAAAGAAATGCCAAAGGAGATGCTGCCGATCAATGATCGCCCATTAATACAGCATGTCGTTGAGGAAGCCAAAGCCGCAGGAATTGAAGAGTTTATCTTTGTTACTGGTCGTCATAAAAACATGCTGGAAGAGCATTTCGACTTTCAGCCCGAGTTAGAACAGACATTAGAAGCCCGTGGCAAATACGACATGATCGAAAAAGTCCGCGCTTCGGAGCTTCCTGCTGGTAAATTATTTTGCACCCGCCAACCTAAACCTTTGGGACTTGGTCACGCAGTATGGTGCGCAGCTAAGCTTATAGGCGATGAGCCATTTGCGATTATATTGCCAGATGATTTGGTTAATCATGAAGAAGGCTGCTTAACGCAGATGATTAACACTTATAATGAGCATGGCGGTAATCTTGTGGCGGTTAAAGACGTGCCTCGCGATCAAACTTCTAAATATGGTATTTTGGATATTGAAGATGATAAAGACGGCGTTGTTTCGATTAAGGGGCTGGTTGAAAAACCAGATCCTGCCGATGCTCCATCAACACTATCCATTATTGGGCGCTATATCTTACAACCCGAAATATTCACTCACCTAGCCGCATTTGAAAAAGGTGCAGGCAATGAAATCCAGCTTACTGACGCTATGGCCAAGCTTCTAGGCAAGCAGCCTTTCCACGGATTGCGCTTTGAAGGCGATCATTTTGATTGCGGTAGCCGCTTAGGTTTTATTGCTGCCAACCTAGCTTACAGCCTAAAAGATCCTGAGATTGGCGCGGATGTTAAGACTCTTATGGATAGCTATAAATGAGCTATAATTTTGACCCTACAATATTACGTGAATATGATATTCGCGGACAAGTTGGTAAGAACTTATCTGAAAAAGATGCCTATGCATTAGGGCGCGCCTTTGGCAGCTATATCATCCAAACTCATAAAGATTTAGCCGAGCATAGAGTATGTGTAGGCTATGATGGTAGGCACAGCTCCCCTGTTCTGTCAGAGCATCTCATTAATGGGCTAAAAGATACTGGTATCAATGTGACCTTAGTAGGCCTTGGCCCTACTCCCATGCTGTATTTTGCTGTGAAGCATTTTGGCGCGGAAGCTGGCATCATGGTGACAGGCTCGCATAATCCACCTGATTATAATGGCTTTAAGATGACCTTGAATAAACGCCCTATATTTGGCGAAACCATTCAAGAAATTGGCAAAATCTCTGCATCTGGTAAATTAGAAAGCGGCGCGGGATCACTAGAAGAAATCGACATTAAGGAGACCTATGTTGATCGCCTTATGCAAGATCTTGAGCTAACCCGTGATATGAGCATCGCATGGGATGCTGGTAATGGCGCAGCGGGCGAAGTTTTAGAGCTACTAACCAAGCGCATGGGCGGAGAGCATCATTTGCTCTACACTGATATTGATGGAAGCTTCCCCAATCACCACCCTGACCCAACAGTAGACGAAAATCTTGTCGATTTACAAAGGCTTGTGGAGGAAAAAGGATGTGACCTTGGCATCGCTTTTGATGGTGATGGTGATCGCATTGGTGTTATAGATGAAAACGGGAACGTGCTGCGCTGTGATACATTAATGACCATATATGCGCGCGAGGTTTTGAAAAACTTCCCCAACGCCCCTATAATCGGCGACGTGAAATGCTCTCAAGTGATGTTTGATGAGATCAATGCTATGGGCGGAAAAGCGGTTATGTGGAAGACTGGCCATTCGCTGGTTAAGGATAAAATGCGCGAGCTTAACTCTCCGCTTGCAGGAGAGCTGAGCGGGCATATATTCTTTGCGGACAAATATTACGGCTTTGATGATGCACTATATTGCGCGGTTAGATTACTGAATGAATTATCGAAGAGCGAAGGCGCACTATCAAACCTAACCAGCCATTTGCCCGTATTATTCAACACGCCTGAAATAAGATTTGACGTTAATGAGGCAGAAAAATTTGATCTAGTGCCACGCGTACTGAAAAACCTACAAGAAAAGAACAACAAAGATATAGAGATAAACGATATTGACGGTGTAAGAGTATCAACGCCAGATGGCTGGTGGCTTTTACGTCCATCAAATACACAAAATGTATTAGTTGCGCGCGCTGAAAGCAACAGTGAACAAGGCTTATTTAATTTAAAGGAAATGCTTGGCGACGAAGTTAAAAAATTAAGCTATAATATTGAGCTGTAAAAGTTAAGGATAAGAATATGGATAATGTGCGCATTCTAGAGTTACTAGCTTCAAAAATTTGCCATGATTTGATAAGCCCAGTGGGCGCTGTGTCTAATGGTGTAGAAATACTTGAAGAAATGGGCGCAGATGCTGGTGATGACGTAATATCACTTATATCTTTTAGCTCAGAGCAAGCAAATGCCAAACTCAGAACCTTGCGCCTAGCATATGGGCTTGGTGGCTCGGACGAAAGCATAAAACCAGCAGATGTTCATGCACTTTTCAATGATTTTATTTCAGGTGATAAACGCCTATCACAAGATTGGGACCCATATGCTGATTTAGGGGTTGTCCCTAAAAAGGGCTTTGCCAAGATGCTTATATTATCACTGCTTCTTGTAAGTGACGGCCTACCTAAAGGTGGCGTTATATCTATAGAATCAGATGGTGAAAACACTACCCTCGTTAAGGGCGAAGGCGAAAATGCGCATTTTCGTGAAGGATACCTGCATGCACTTGCACACAGTATCGAAACAAATAATTTATCTCCAAATCTGACGCATCCATATATTACTGGACTTATAGCCCAAAATTATGGTTTTGAAATAACTGTAGATGAGACAGAGAATAATTTTATATTATTGAGATTAAAATCTTCTGATGTATGCTAGTATACAAAATATTTTACGGCCTCCTTT
>DAOWDF010000170.1 GCA_030639165.1 Alphaproteobacteria bacterium | reverse complement strand
TTATTGAGGCGGTAACGGAAGAAAGCAGCTCAATGATTGCTGATGATCCAGCAATGAAGCAGGTAAAAACACTAGCGGACAAAATTGCTCCTAGCGAAGCGACTATTCTGATTACTGGCGAGTCTGGCACTGGTAAAGAAGTTATGTCACGCTATATTCACAATAAATCCAAGCGTAAAAGCTCTCCGTTTATCGCTGTTAATTGCGCGGCTATTCCCGAGAACTTACTGGAATCAGAGCTATTCGGCCATGAAAAAGGCGCATTCACAGGCGCGACAGCACGCCGCATTGGTAAATTCGAAGAAGCACACACTGGCACGATATTGCTAGACGAGGTCAGCGAGATGCACCCTCTTCTACAGGCAAAATTCCTGCGCGCTATTCAGGAGAAGGAAATCACCCGAGTTGGTAGCAATGGTGTAACAAAAGTTGATGTGCGTATATTGGCTACTTCCAACCGTAACTTGGAAGAATCTGTTAGAAAAGGTGAGTTCAGGGAAGATCTTTATTTCCGATTGAATGTTGTGAATATACCACTGCCACCATTGCGAGAGCGCCCATCAGATATAAAACGACTAGCGCATATGTTTGCTGATAAATATGCAGAGGCTAATGGTATTGATAAAAAACCAATATCTGAAGATGCAATTATAAAGCTACAAAGTTGTAGCTGGCGCGGCAATATTCGTGAGCTGGAAAACACTATGCACCGCGCGATTTTAATGTCAGCACAAGATGATATTGAAGCGGATGATATTTTCATTCAAAGTGACGGGCTTTCTTCGACCATAACTCCCGCCGCCACGGCAGTTAACGCGCCTGACCCTGCGGGGGTATCAAGCGCGCAAGCTGCGGAAGAAACTTCAGGAGTTCAAAATCAGGGCGCAGTAGAATCAATGATTGGCCGCACTATTGCCGATGTTGAGCGCGATATGATCATTAATACGCTTGACCATTGCCTTGGAAATCGTACACATGCGGCGAATATTCTGGGGATTTCTATACGTACCCTACGTAACAAGCTCAATCTTTATAAGGATAATGCGGCGTAACGCCCCTTACCTCCGCCTACCCATGACGCATACATATTAACGTCACTAGAACCCACCTAGCGATGGCTAGTAATTATGGGCGTAAGCTTAAAATCCATATAATCTTTGCATGTTTCATAATGCATATGTACTATATAAAAAGCTCTATTCATTCGAATCAGGGCTTTTTATGCTTACCTAATTTATCTGCGAAAGTTCATGGCTGAAAACACATCACTAGCGCAAGGCACATCCAACACTGCGACATTTAGCGTAGCTGCATTCTTGCGCGCTGATGTTTTATTTGCAATCGGCATAGTGGTCATCATCCTGTTCATGCTAGTTCCGATGCCAACAATTATGCTTGATGGCGGGTTATCGGTTTCAGTGACCTTTTCGGTTTTGATTTTGATGACTGTTCTATTCATTCAAACGCCGCTGGAATTCTCGACTTTCCCGACGATATTACTGGTTACTACATCAATGCGGCTTGGCCTTAATATCGCATCTACGCGCCTTATATTAGAGCATGGCCATACAGGAAGTTCGGCGGCTGGAGGGATTATCGAGGCCTTCGGCACATTCATAATTGGCAGCAACTATGTGATTGGCGCGATTGTATTTGCGATTTTAGTTATCGTGAATTTCGTAGTTATCACCAAGGGTTCAGGGCGTATCGCCGAGGTAGCTGCGCGCTTTGCCTTAGACTCCATGCCTGGTAAGCAAATGGCCATCGACAGTGATTTATCTGCGGGCATGATTACAGAAGATGAGGCCAGAGATCGCCGTAAGAAATTAGAGTCCGAGAGCACCTTTTTTGGAGCCATGGACGGTGCGGCCAAATTCGTGCGCGGAGATGCTATTGCTGGATTACTGATCGTCTTTGTCAATATTATTGGCGGCGTTGTGATCGGCACAGTGATGGAAGGTATGACCTTAGCTGAGGCAGCCTCAAACTACACAATCCTAACAATTGGTGACGGACTGGTTAGCCAGATCCCTGCCCTTGTTATATCTGTATCCGCTGGTTTACTGGTTTCAAAAGCTGGCGTTGAAGGCTCTACCGATAAAGAGATATTTGCGCAATTAGGGAGATATCCCATAGCCCTTGCCATGAGTTCGGGGCTTATGCTGATACTTGGGCTAGTGCCAGCAATGCCCTTCATTCCGTTTTTCACACTATCCGTTATTACTGGCGTAATGTCTTATTATTCATATGTACGTAAAACAAGTGAAGAAGAACAAAACATAGCAGGTGAAGGATTACCTGCTGCTGCTGGGCAAGAAGGCGCTGCCCCCGTTGCAGAAGAGCCGATTTCTAAGGCGCTGGCTATGGATATTATCCGCCTAGAGCTTGGATATGGATTATTGCCTCTAGTGCAAGGTGATGGCGGCAACAAGCTAACCGATCAGATAAAGGGATTGCGCCGTCAACTAGCCGAGGATATGGGCTACGTCCTGCCTTCGGTGCGGATTCAAGACAATTTACAGCTTGCAGCCAATGATTATGTGGTTAGCATCAAAGAGATTGAGGCTGGACGCGGTGATGTGCGCCCTAACATGCTTATGTGTATGGATCCAACTGGGGATTCTATTACCCTACCTGGGGAGAATACGGTTGAGCCAACATTTGGCCTGCCTGCGATGTGGTTAAATGAGCAATATCGTGAGGAAGCGCATTTCAAGGGCTATACGGTTGTAGATGCACCCACAGTTATAACCACACATATAACCGAAATTATCAAAGATAATATGCCTGATCTGCTCAACTATTCAGAGACGCA
>DAOWDF010000079.1 GCA_030639165.1 Alphaproteobacteria bacterium | reverse complement strand
TACATAAGGCATGCAGCTAAAGAAAAAAACTATAATATAAGGAATAAATATAAGTATGGAGCACTTACTAAGTCAAAATGGTGCGCCCTACAGGACTCGAACCTGTAACCCCCTGCTTAGAAGGCAGGTGCTCTATCCAGTTGAGCTAAGGGCGCGCAATATATTATTGCTTCGGTAAAATGCATAAAAGGATCAACAAAATCAAGCTTTATTTAAAAGCATCGGAATAATTTTTAGGTTTGAGTTTACGGGAGTTCTCAGAAATCAGCGTATAAGCCCACCCCTTGTCGCCTGCAAAGGCAATGGCATCATCGCTAGTATAGAATTCAAGTTTAACCTGATTCAATGTACTATCAGAGCTTGTCCAGCCCATAAGAGGCTCTACAAACTTATCACTATCTGATTGATACTCTAAAACCCACATACCAGACTTAGCACGCCCCGACTGCATAGCATTTTTAGCTGGTTTATAAATTGTAACTTCCATGATTTTAACAGTCTTCTATAAAATTGATAGGTTCATAAGTTTACCAGCGAAAAATACGCTTGCCAACTATAGTTATCACGATTCCGAATAATAAATAGGGCAAAATATGAAAACCTAACAAATGCCCAATATCATCTGACGCGCAAGTAATGCGTAGACCTAAATATCCCACAGCACCAACAGATAGTATATTCATCAATGACATCATATGTGGGTGAGTAGTCTTACCGCGCATAGAAAAAAATAAGATCATAAAGGCTGGAATAGCGCCAAAAGCAATAGAATCACTATGGCAGTGCCCCCAACTAAATCCTGACATATCATAGCTCTCGAGCCCTAGACGTAACGACACCCAAGTTATGAAGGCAGCGAACAATGATGTAGGAATGGCCAGCATCCATCTTTGCCCCCTAATATCTGGAATACATAAACATGAAGAGCATATCGCTGCGCTTAACGAGATAGCAATCACATGCAATAATTCAAATATATATACAGGGTCGTGTATTTTATGATCAATGTCACCGCGAACACCAAGCACAACAATAACCACGGCTATATATGTAATAGCCAGAAGAGACCAGAACATTGAGAGCTCAAGTGGATTACGCACAACTTTGACTTCTGTTAGCTCTTCAGATAGCTCCTCTATTAAATCTTTCATATTTGGTTTATTACTCATTGTTAACTCAAAATATCCTTCATTTTCTTTGCAGATCTATGCGCTGATACTTTTACAGCCGAGACACTCATTTCCATTTCTTTTGCTACCTCTTTCGCACTATAACCCTCAACCTTTATCATAGTAAAAATTTTCCGCTGCTTTTTGGGAAGTGAGCAAAGCGCATCTTCAATATCTCTTAATTCGTCATAACCACTAGGAAAAGTTACATTTTTTGAAAATATTTCTGCATCTTCCAAGCTGCTCTCTTTTGTACGCTTGATTTTATAATGCTTGCGTAAGAAATCAGTTTTGCGAAATTGTATAATTGCGCCGAGCCACGGCTTAAACGGGCGGTCAGGAATATAGGAGTTCAATGATCTATGAACCGACATCAACACATCTTGCGTTATATCATCAACCCAATCAGGGTTAGCGAGTCCGCCGGCAATCCTAGATTTAATGAAAGGAACAATATCTGTAAGAAGTTCAGAATATGCGCGTTTATCGCCAGATTGAGCCTTGATAACAAGGTCTCTCCATAATTCATCTTTAGGTATATCATTAGATGGAATCATATAATCATCACAATCAATTATGGTCGGAGCGAGAGGATTCGAACCTCCGACCCCCTGTTCCCAAAACAGGTGCGCTACCAGGCTGCGCCACGCTCCGACATAAGATTAGGAGGGTTTTACACGATGAAAACACAAACAGCAAGTCAATATTTAAAAAATTACTCTACATTAAAAAAATCAGCATACAAAACTCTGTCACCAACATTAATTTCCGCAAGCTCGGCTGATCCGCCAGCAAGCTCTAAAACAGCAATAGCCTTACCTTTTGAACTTATATGATCAAGGGTTTCAGGTTCAGCCATTTGGTGAATATGTCCGATAATTCCATTTTTCTGTATGAATATAATATCAAGAGGAACCACAGTATCTTTCATCCAGAAATTGCGCTCGGCCGCCTTATTAAACAAAAATAACATGCCTGTATTTTCAGGAATATCCTCACGATACATCATGCCTATGGTTTGTTCTTGCGCAGTTACTGCCAGCTCGACCCTGTAATTGTGAGAATCACCACTCGCGCTCTCAATAATAATATCCGCCTCACTTAAAACTTGAGGCTTTCTGATATTCTTAGGAATAAAACCCTCAATCGGTGGGGGGGTTTTTATGGCGGGACTGCTCGCTACAGGATTATTTATTACCTGAGTCTGAGCATTACTATGATTTAGGAATAGGAAGAAAGCTGCGCAGGCTATAAACAAGCAGCAATAAGCAATCTTATAGCTAGTTTTTGCTACCATCATAACTGAGCCCGCTAACTATCTGTTGTAGTCATGTTTTCAAGGTCAACTACCAATGAATCATAGGTTATAAGCCCATGAAACTTATTGTTATTGTCCACAACAACAAGTGGACTACCATGTTTAGTAAGTAAGCTGACCCCCTCCCATATTGAGGTGTCGGGCATTACAGTATTTGGGGATCTATCCATGAGTTCTGATACTGCCAGTGTTTTAGCATTCTCTAAACGCTTGGCCACACCAGGGGCAGCTGTAACTTTCACATCTATTTCAACCCCGTCCACCACCACGACAGAAACAGGAATAAGATTCTTAAGTAATATTTTCATAGAGAAAAGCCCAAGGAAGTGGCTGCTCTCATCTATAATTGCACAAGCATTCACCTTGTTCTTTTTAATATTGGCTAGAACTTTTTCCACGCTCTCATCAGGAAGAGCTGTTATATGTTTTTTCGCAATTGCTGAATGACACGGCATTATTATTACTCCAAAAATGATATTACATTATCACTTATTATGACTGTCTATTCCAGCTAAAAAACCAAGCACATGCGTGTGGGCATTAAAATCATATAAATCATATAAATCATTATGCCCTCCTTTAGGAAACTCTGTAATTTTCTTTGGCTCCACGGCCTTATTAAATAATTTTCTAGCGAATTTAAAAGGTATAACTTCATCCTTATGTCCGTGCAAGATGAGGAGCGGAGCATTAATCTTGGCAATTTTATCAATACTCATAAATCTGTCCTTCAAGAGATATTTAACTGGAGCAAATGGATATTGATTAGAGGCGACATCTACCAAGCTTGAAAACGGAACTTCGAGACTTACCCCCGCTACGTCATATTCAGTTGCCATTTGCACAGCAACGCCAGTGCCAAGAGATTCCCCGTAAAGCACTATATTATCAATTTGCACAGACTTTTCATTAACTAGCCAATCAATATAAGCCCGCCCGTCATTGTAAAGACCATGCTCGCTCACTGATCCTGAATTACCGCCATAGCCACGATACTCTGCCAAAAGTACACCATAGCCCGCGCCGATATAGTGCTGAGCTTTGAATAAACGCCCACCATAATTACCTGCGTTACCATGAAAGAAAACTATGACTGGCTTACTTGGAATAGAAGCAGGAAAGTACCAAGCTTCCAATAGTAGCTGATCTTGTGTTATAACCTTTGCTATGACTGCGCCTTTTACTGGCGCTGGCCTAGACTTATCAGGAAAATAGATCATTGATCTTTGCATTGTGAATAATGCAACAACTGATAGTGTGTAAAATAGGGTAATGAAAATTAATATAGTCACAAAAGATTTATTCATATTTATCCTGTAAGCCCTGACTTATACATCTTGGCATAGCTTGAATTTGCGTCCATCAAACTATCGTGAGTCCCCTGCTCTACTACTTCACCATTTTCAAGAACAATAATCTTATCCGCTTGTTTAACAGTAGTAAGCCTGTGAGCGATTACAAGAGTTGTGCGCCCTTTTTCCAGCTTCTTCAGTGCGCCTTGCACTAATTTCTCTGATTCATTATCAAGCGCAGATGTAGCCTCATCCAGCAGTAATATAGGGGCATCACGCAGCATAGCGCGGGCAATTGATATGCGCTGTTTCTGACCGCCTGAAAGCTTCACGCCTTCCTCACCAACTATAGTTTCGTAGCCTTGCTCAAACCCTTCTATAAATTCATGGGCTGCGGCGGATTTGGCGGCAACATATACGGCTTCATCAGACGCATCAGGAGAGCCGTAGCGGATATTTTCCATTACGCTATCATTAAATATAGTTATATCTTGCGAAACAAGGGCAATGGATTTACGCAACGATGAGATGCTAACATCACGCAGATCATTTCCATCAACGGTAATTGCGCCTGTGCTTACATCATAAAAGCGCGGAATAAGATTCATGATTGTGCTTTTACCGCCGCCTGATACACCAACCAAGGCTGTAACTTGCCCCGAGGAAGCGGTTAAAGAAATTTTGTTAAGTGCTTTTAAATCACTGCCTTCATAGGAAAACTCAACATCTTTAAATATAATATCAGGTGCAGAGATATCTAACTCCTTCGCCCCATCCTTATCCTTAATATCAGCCTTACCATCAAGCATCTCGAATATACGCTCTGCCGCGCCAAGACCAATTTGCAGTGTATTATTAAGCTTAGATATTTTCTTTATAGGCTCATAGGCCAGAGTAAACGCCGCAATAAAAGCAGCCAAGTGGCCTGCTGTGGTGCGCCCAGCTATGACCTCATAACCACCATATGAAATGATGCCAGCAAATACCATGCCGACAATAACATCGTTAACAGGCGTTGAAAGCATAGCTATCCTTACAGATTTGATGTTTAAATCTCTAACCATATGTATAGCGCGGGTAACTTTTTTGATCTCAACAGCTTCCATGGAATATGCCTTAACCAGCCTTACCCCATGAAATGCCTGCGATAAAAGATCAGACATACCGCCCAATTCTTTTTGAATGCTTTTCGAAAGCTTGCGCAAACGCTTGCCGATATAAACCACAAAAATAGAAAGTAACGGAAAAACAATAAACGAGGCTAATGTTAACTTCCAATCCTGATATAGCATCACCCCCACAAGGAATAATAAAGTGAAAACACTTTTGCCAAGGCCTGTTAAGCTACCAGTAACGGCTTCACGCATAACATTTACGTCATTAACAACACGCGACAATAACTGGCCACTTGGGTTTGCGTGGAAGAAGGCTAAATCCAAATACATAAAATGCGAAAATAAGTGCGCTTGCACATCAGCGACTATGGAATGACCGACCTTATTCATCAAAATAGCATGTATATAGGTAGTAATACCGCGCATTGCAAAAGTAGCGGAGATAGCCATAGCGACAGGAAGGATCATCTCTTCCTTACCGCCAGAAAGAACATCATCCAATATAGGCTGCATAAGTGATGCAATAACAGCCGTCATAGAGGCAGCAAAAGCCATGAAGAACAAGGCTAATAACAGCTTCCACAAATAAGGCGAAAGATAATCGCGAACAAGCCTCTTGACCAGCCTAATTGTGGGTGATTTATTACTCTGGATATTTTCTATTTTCTTCTGCACTGCAACATTCATCATTATATTTAAATAAACACCTATGTGTTATAATCGAAAACGTAATTACATTAAAGATTAAACTAATATTTAGGAGATAAAGTGACTTTTAGCATGAAAAACGGACAGCCTGATTTGGCCATAGCCCTAGGCGGTGGAATGGCGCGAGGGTTTGCACATATAGGCGTTTTAAAAGTTCTAAATAGTCACGATATTTATCCAACAATAATTGCAGGAACATCAATCGGATCAGTTGTTGGCGCCTGCTATCTCGCAGGAAAACTTGATGAATTAGAGGAATGGGCATTATCGCTTAACCGCTTAAAAATTCTGTCTTACCTTGATTTCCGCGTTCGTAGCGCTGGCCTTGTTGGCGGTAAGAAATTAAAGTCCGTATTAGGCGCTCACTTCGATGATATGGAGTTTAAGGATCTACCTTATCCATTTGTGTGTATTGCAACTGACCTAATAACAGGGCATGAAGTGTGGCTTAAAGAGGGAAACCTACTGAACTCAATGGTTGCGTCTTTTTCACTACCGGGGATTTTCCCACCAGTGCATATT
>DAOWDF010000011.1 GCA_030639165.1 Alphaproteobacteria bacterium | reverse complement strand
CTATACACTAATGCCGCAAATCCATGTGGTGGGCGCGCATGCAAATGACACCATTTTAGACATCCCCGAGGACAGCGAAATAAAACTGCGCCTCCACAGTATTTTAGGCAACCTTATAACTCCAGAGCTTCATATAGGTGAAACAACCTTACCAATGGAATATTCAGGTGAGGGCTTTTTCACTGCGGAAACCACAATAGCGCAAGGAGATATAATCTCGGTAACTCAAGGCATTATTACACGCGGCAAATGGCCTTATAACTTTATTAAAGACAGCAGCCCTGAAATATATAGCCATACTCCTAAAAAAACTCCTGAGAAAGAACCGCTTGACGAGCAAAATACAGATATAGCTACAGAAACAAAGACCCATGAGCCCTATGATATATTAAGCAAAGGCCAAGTCAGCGTCCCCCTTATGGTGCGCGATGATTACAGCGTAAAAGACCTGACCATGACTATGGATTTAGATAAAATGGTTGAAGAACGCCCACTTGGCAATAAATCAACCCAAACACGCCTTATAATGTCGCAATCAAATATAGATTTCAAAATATCCCCAATCTACGATATGACATGGCATACATGGGCTGGGCTGCCCGTCACATTTGAATATACGGTAACGGATCATAAGCAACAAAGCACAAACCTTGAGAAAATATATCTGGTCTTACCTGAGAAAAAGTTCGAACACCCAATGGCTAAGTCACTAATCGCCATGCGTAAGCGTTTAGCATGGGATTATGCTGATAGCTACATTGATATAGCAAACAACTTAGAGACATTATTAGGCTCCCCTGACTTCTTCCAGCATAATAAGACTACATTTCTTGCAATAAAAACTGCTGCCGCGCGCCTTGCTTACTCTAACCATAGCCCCCAAGAAGTTAGAATAAAATCCGCAAACGAAGTAATCAACCTCCTTTGGGTTGCCGCAATCACCATAGAAGAAGGCAATTTATCACTCGCTATGAGAGAGCTACGTGACGCGCAAGAAGCCCTCGAAAATGCTATGCGCGATCCAAATGCCAGCGAAGAAAAAATCTCCGATCTAATGCAAAACTTACGCGATAAAATGAGTGCATATTTCGCCGAAATGCAAAAGGAAATGCAAAAGCGCATGGCAGATGGTGAAGACTTCCCAGCCGCCAACGAAGAAAATTTCGGGCAAATAATATCCCCCGATTCTCTATCCAAACTCATGCAGGAAATAGAGAGCGCTATGCGTAATGGTGACACACAAAAAGCGCAGGATCTTATGTCCAAATTACAGCGAATGATGGAGATGATGGACCCATCAATGGCCGTACAACTTCCATATGATATGCAGGCAATGAAAGATGGAGTGAATGAGCTTAAGGATCTTATAGGCGCGCAAGAGGAATTACTAACCAGAACCAACGCCAACAACCCCTTACCAGATAAATCCGAGCAGCAAGCATTGCGCTATATACTTGGTCAATTAATGCTAGATGTTTCTGAAAAACTGGATGAAATCCCCGATGAAATGGGACTTGCAGAACAAGAAATGCGCCTTTCAGAAAATGCCTTAGAGGAGAAATCCCCTGCCACATCAATACCCCACCAAGAAAAGGCCATTGAATACTTACAGGATGCTCAAGAAAACCTAAACGATCAGTTTGCCGCGCGTATGCAACAAATGGTAGGTATAGGCTCAGGTAGCGGCCAGCAATACGACCCTCTTGGCAGACCATATGATAAAGATTCATCAGACGAAGACGGCACAGGGAAAAACTCTAATGTGCAGCTTCCTGATGATGATCAGAAGAAGAAGGTTGATCAAATTTTGGAGACTCTGCGTGATCGCTCTGGTGATCAAAATCGCTCTGACCAAGCACTTGATTACTTCCTTCGTCTGCTACGTCAGTTTTAGTTTTAACTCCAGAATAATTCGCCATCAAATTAGGGTATAACACAAAACGCAGATGCAAATTCATCTCACCAGGTTTATGTGGGGCGGCACCTTCTTGCTTATAATAGATAGAATCAAATGACAGCATAGCCTCCGCATTAAGCGAATCCTTGGGCGGTGTGATATGCCAGCGATTAATCACCACATCACCAGCGCCCAGCAAAGTCGCCTCAATAAGCGGAACAAACCTCTCATCACTTTCAAGGTTAACTATATGGCCACTCACTGAAATATTGCCGCCATTATCAGCAGCTATAATTTTATCAAAAACCAAACCCTGCCCAGGCAAAACCGTCTTGATCTTCAACATTGAATAAATAGAGTGCATAGACGGATACTCTTTTGCAAAAGTGGCACTATTCACCAGCAAATATATAAATATGATGAAGAAACTAGCAACGCCAACACCATAACCTATAGATTTGTTTTTCTGAATATGAACAACTTCAGGCTTCACCCTTACATTCAAATTTAGATCATCTACATAATCAGCAAAATCCTGAACAGCATCATCTTTTATGAACGGTTCATCCTCATTAGCAGCATCTTCAAGACCCTTAGCAAGATCAAAATTATCTTGTTCTGTATCAAGCTCCGCGCCAATATCTACATCAAACTCCCCCTGCTCATCAAATTCAGGTTCTTGAAACCATACATTTTCACATGACGCACAGCGAACCTTACTCCCATTTTCACCAAGAAGTTCTGCATCAAGCTTAAAACGGCTAGCACAATCGGGACAAGTCAATATCATTACATTCAGCTTCTTCTCTTTTATAAACAAGTTTAGTATAAGACATTAGTAATACAAACACAGGCATATAAAATGTACCATATGCCACATATAAAATATACAGAGATCACAATTGATTAAGTTTGAAAATGTCAGCTTTAGATATGATAAAAATGGAGAAGATATTCTCCATGATGTTTCATTCGATCTGGATTCTGGCTCATACCACTTCCTGTCCGGCTCTAGCGGCTCGGGGAAAACATCTCTTATGAGCTTGATGTATCTAGGGAAAATGCCGACATCTGGTGAAATAACTATGTTTGGCAAAAAAATCAGCACACTTGATCGCCGCGATCTATTTAAACTCCGCCAACAAATCGGCCTGGTATTCCAGAATTACCGCCTGTTAAACCATCTTACCACCTTCGATAATGTTGCCCTGCCCTTGAGGATACTGGGAAAAAAAGAGGGTGAGATTAAAGCCAATGTGAACGAACTTCTTGAATGGGTCGGGCTTGGCGATCATAAAGATAACCTCCCTCCTACACTATCCGGCGGTCAGCAACAAAGAGTAGCTATCGCGCGCGCAGTAATCGGAAGGCCTAAATTGTTGCTTGCTGATGAGCCGACGGGCAACCTTGACGATGAAATTGGCTTCCGCCTTATGGGTCTGTTCGAACAACTAAACCGCATGGGAACTACCATAGTAATAGCCACCCACAATCAGAGCATAATAGAACAATTCGCTCATCCATGCCTAAACTTAAGGCAAGGTACGCTGCTACAAACTCAGATAACAAATAAACCCATTTCCCAGAAGATTCGTAATGTTTTCTAAATTAGTAAATAAACCAGTGACTCTATTAAAAATACTCGGCAACAAACTTGCCAAGTACGCCGTCATCTCCGCCATAGTTAAACAATTAGGTCTTAACGATTATGACCTGCCATTAGAAAATAGCGAAGATTCTAAATTTTTAATCCTACTCATCAGCCT
>DAOWDF010000111.1 GCA_030639165.1 Alphaproteobacteria bacterium | reverse complement strand
CGATCTAATGCAAGTATTTATGAGTACAGCAAAAAGGCGATAGAGTTTTTATTTGAGGCTGATTGTAATTTAATAATTACTGCTTGTAATACTGTGAGTGCGTCGGCCTTGCGGCAGCTTC
Source organism: Alphaproteobacteria bacterium (assembly GCA_030639165.1). Lineage (GTDB taxonomy): Bacteria > Pseudomonadota > Alphaproteobacteria > Micavibrionales > Micavibrionaceae > UBA1672. The sequence continues at coordinate 2,365 of DAOWDF010000111.1, read as the reverse complement.
AGCAGGAATATTTGCCAAACAGCCCATATGCCGATAGGCGTATATTGGGCGTTGTTGTTCCTACTTTGGAATGCGCGATTGATCAGGCTCATAAAAATATTGGGCTTATAGCAACAGATTATACTGTTCATTCAAATATATATAAGGAAGAGCTAAAGAAAATTAATAGTAGCGTTAGTATTTTTCAGGCAAATAGCCCTTTGCTTGTTCCCTTGATTGAAAATGACGGTGAGCAATGGGTATCTTCGGTTTTGGAGCATTATCTGGCTCCGCTATTGGATAAGGATATTGAGTGCTTAATTTTAGGGTGTACGCATTATCCGTTTTTAAAGGATAAAATACGCAAGATTATCGGCGAGGATATTTCGCTTATCTCGCAGGACGAAATTATTCCTTTAAAGCTTGAGGAGTATTTAGAGCGCCACCCCGAAATATCAGATAAGATAGATCGTAATGGTAGAACTCAATTTATAGTTAGTGATATTACTGATAGTTATATTAGGGCTGCACATAAAATATATGGTGAGGAGATAAATATTGAGCATAAGTAATAAAATAGAAATGCCTAGGGCTGTATTTTGGGATTGGGATGGAACTATTGCGGATAGTTATGGGTTCTTAAATGATGCCCATAATTTTACGCTTGAAAAATTGGGTTTTGCGCCTTTTAAGGATGGTGAGTATAAGGCCTATTTTGGGAAACCTAGAGATACATTATACCCTGCGATTTACAAAGATAAGTGCGAGGAAGCAAAGGATGTTTTTGGTGGCTATGTTTTAGAGAACTCGCATAAAATACAGGTGCTTGATAAGTCGTTGGAAGCGCTAGAGTTTTTTTATAATAATAATATTGAAATGGGCATAGTTAGTAATAAAAAGGCCGAGTTGATAGCAAGCGAGCTTAAGCATTTGGGGTGGAATAAATATTTTAAGGTAATTATTGGCGCAGGTGATGCCGCGGCGGATAAGCCTTCAAGTGCGCCGTTATTGCTGGCGCTGGAGCAGGCTAATATCAATGATAACAGGCAAAATATATGGTATATAGGCGATACAGAAAATGATCTTGCATGTGCTAGAGATGCTGGCTGTAAGGCTGTGTTTCTTGCTGGGCATGATGATTCAGTTAGGTTAATTGCAGAATATAAACCTTTAGTTACTTTTGAGCGCTATGATGAATTAAAAGAAATATTAGTTGCAATATAGCTCTATTACTCTAACTATAAATATGCAGGCTTTATAATAAAAAAAGACAGGAAGTAAAAATGCCAGATAAAGTTCAAGACGTGTTTCTTAATAAGATACGTAAAGAAAAAATGTCAGTTACAGTATTTTTGGTGAATGGAGTTAAGTTGCAAGGAATTGTTACTTGGTTTGATAATTTCTCTGTTTTGCTGCGCCGTGATTCTCATATTCAGTTGGTTTATAAGCATGCTATATCAACTATAATGCCAGGTGGCCCACTTAACTTATGTGATGAAACCGACGTTGATGAAGTAGAAGAATAAGAAAAAATTGTCCAAAAAAGATAAAATTCATATTGGTGTTCAGGCTTTAGAGCCTGATAGCGCTTTGATAATTCAACCCGTGGCAAAAAATAAGCCAAATAAACGTGATATAGCAGATATAATAGAGGAAGTTGAGGGGCTGGCGCGGGCTATTGACCTTAATGTTCTTGGTACGCGTGTTGTTAAATATTTAAAGATCAATTCAGGTAGCTTTTTTGGCAAAGGCATAACTGAAGAAATTGCTGATGATGCCAAATCTATTGAACCTGATATTATTATTGTTAATACGTCTCTATCACCCGTACAGCAGCGTAATCTTGAGAAAAAATGGAATGCCAAGGTAATTGACAGGACAGGTCTTATCCTTGAAATTTTTGGAGCGCGCGCTCAAACCAAAGAGGGGAGCTTGCAAGTTGAACTTGCTGCTCTTGATTATCAGCGCTCTAGGCTTGTTCGTTCATGGACTCACCTTGAAAGGCAGCGCGGTGGAGCTGGATTTATGGGCGGGCCGGGTGAAAGTCAGATTGAGCTAGATAGGCGTATGATCTCACAGCGCATTACAAAGCTTAAAAAAGAAATAAATGATGTTCGTAGAACGCGTGATCTTGGAAGTAAAAGCAGGGCGCGCGTTCCATTCCCTATAGTTTCGCTTGTTGGTTATACTAATGCCGGTAAATCGACTTTATTTAACCGCATTACTGGGGCGGAGGTTTTTGCAGAGGATTTGCCATTTGCAACGCTTGATCCGACTATGCGGAAAGTAAGCCTGCCTCAAAATCAGGAGGCTATATTTGCCGATACAGTTGGGTTTATATCAGATTTGCCTACACATTTAGTTGCATCTTTCCGCGCCACTTTGG
>DAOWDF010000219.1 GCA_030639165.1 Alphaproteobacteria bacterium | reverse complement strand
CCTACCTCCAGAGGAATGGGAGCAAGTAATTATTGCTACAGGCCCTCTAACATCTGAGCCACTTGCTACTGCTATACAAGAAATCACCGGCGAGGACTCACTGGCATTTTTTGATGCATTAGCCCCTATTATCCATACTGAAAGCATCAATATGGATGCAGCATGGTTCCAGTCACGCTATGATAAAGTTGGCCCAATTGGCGATGGTAAAGACTATATTAACTGCCCAATGAATAAGCAGCAATATGAAACATTTATTGAAGCTTTGATCTCTGCCGAGTATGGCGATTTTAAAGAGTGGGAAAAGGATACTCCATATTTTGAAGGCTGTATGCCCATTGAAGTTATGGCAGAGCGTGGAGCAGAAACATTGCGCTTTGGCCCGATGAAACCAGTTGGCCTTACTAGTCCACACTCTGATGAAAAACCATATGCGGTTGTGCAGCTTCGTCAGGATAATACGCTTGGCACTTTATATAATATTGTAGGTTTTCAAACCAAAATGAAATATGGCGAGCAGGTTAGAATATTCCGAACTATCCCTGGATTGGAGAATGCTGAATTTGCCCGTCTTGGGGGTATGCATCGTAATACATTTATCAATTCACCTAAATTGCTGGATGATATGCTGCGCTTAAAAGTGCAAAAACGCATTCGTTTTGCAGGCCAGATCACTGGTTGCGAGGGTTATATTGAGAGTGCAAGTATTGGCTTACTAGCTGGGCGCTTTGCTGCGGCAGAAATGCTAGGACAATCCGCACAAAAACCTCCTGAAACCACCGCTATAGGCGCTTTAATCAACCATATCACTGGTGGTGCTAATGCAGAGACGTTCCAGCCTATGAATGTAAATTTTGGGCTATTCCCTCTGCCGCCTGATGAATTGCTGCGCCCCGAGCAGGCCAATGGTAAGCGTAAAAAACTTAAAGGCGCAGACCGTAAAAAAGTCTACACAGATATTGCACGCAAAGATTTTGAAACATGGCTAAATATCAATAAAGATGCCGCTTGAAATTAGTCTATAGGGACACCGTTCTCGCTTTTCGGCATCTTAATTGTCAGCGATGATTTTATAGAGACAACATTAGGTGCATTACTTAGCTTATTGGTGAATAAATCTTGGTATGCATCCCAATCTTTCGCAACAATTTTTAGCATGTAATCGTAATCGCCAGCAATAATATATGCTTCACGCACCATGGATATATCAGCTATATGATTGTTAAAAGACTTTATATCATTTTCAGACTGGTTCTCCAACTTGACCATAGCGAAAATAGTTACACCATAGCCCATAGATGAATGATTTAGCTTTGCGTGGTAACTACTGATATAACCAGCATCCTCTAATGCACGAACGCGACGTAAACATGGCGGAGGAGATATACCCACATCCTTTGCAAGCCTAACATTACTGACACGCCCATCATGTTGCAGCCTCTTAAGAATATTTCTATCAATTCTGTCAATGCGTGTGCGTTTTTTCATTTTACTCTAATGCCTTCTCAGAAAAATCAGTGTACTTGTAATAATGATAAATTTGTATAAGGTTGCTCTGCAAAATAAGCAAGTATTTTTGAAACAAAATTGCGTTGACAATTAAAATACAATGCAAAGTGACTACATATGACACATAAAATCTATAAAAAATCCTGCTGGATTATAACTGAGGGGATTGCTGGAACTGAGAACCAGTGCATAGGGGTTGCGCAGGCGCTTGGGATTCATTATGAGATCAAGAGAATTACACTTAATGAGCCATGGCATAGCCTTTCACCATATATTGGGTTTGAGAGGGGGGCTAGCTTTTCCCCTATAATCACCCACCCCTACCCTGACCTATTAATTACTAGTGGACGCAAGAGCATTGCCGCAGCCAGATATATCAAGAAGAGTAGCAAGGGAAAAACTGTTACTGTTCATATGCAAGACCCGCGCTCCAACACTAAACATTTTGACCTAATCGCTGTGCCAGAGCATGACCCATTGCGAGGATCAAATGTAATAGTAACTAAGGCTAGCCCGAATAAAATTACTGCTGAGATTAT
>DAOWDF010000244.1 GCA_030639165.1 Alphaproteobacteria bacterium | reverse complement strand
GATAATTTACGGCGCTATGGCATTAGTATTCCGCAAGTTGCCAATATCATTGCGATGACATCCATAGAGTTAGGCGGCGGCGCTGTAAAGACTTCTGCAGGTGAAATACTTGTCCGTATGAGCGAGCGCAGAAACTATGCCAATGAGTTCAAAGACATCCCTATTATCAAAAATAAAAACGGCGCGAATGTTTATCTTGGCGATATAGCTAATATCATTGATACATTTGAAGATATAAATAAATATGCCTCATTTAATGGCAAGCCCGCTATCGAGCTAATAATTAATAGCGTGTCCGATCAGACCCCTGTCAGTATATCAAAGGCAACTAAGGCAGTCATAAAAGAGCTAAACCATAATATGTCTGGCGATATGCGCATAGCCGTAACCCAAGATCAATCCATTTCCTTTCAAGAACGATCCGAGCTTTTAATCAAGAATGGCGCTTTGGGGCTTATTCTTGTTGTAATATTTCTTGCACTATTTCTGGATGTACGCCTCGCATTTTGGGTGAGTATGGGAATTCCAATCTCATATATGGGGGCGTTCCTTCTGCTTCCTGCTGTTGATAGCTTTTCTATCAATATGGTTTCAATGTTCGCCTTTATAATTGCGCTTGGCATAGTTGTTGATGATGCAATTGTAGTGGGAGAAAATATTTACCACAAGCGGGAAACTGGCTCAAAACCATTAGAAGCCAGCGTTAAAGGCGCGCGTGAGATGGCTATACCTGTAATGGTAAGTGTACTAACTAATATAATTGCATTTCTTCCTATGCTATACATGCCTGGGTTTATGGGGAAAATATTCGGCATAATTCCTGTGATTGTAATATCCGTATTCTTTCTATCATTGATTGAGAGCCTGTTTATATTGCCCGCGCATTTAACATTCTCTAAAAGTAAGGATATTAAGAACAGGCCTTTGCGCTCTATTATCGCATTTCAAAAGGCATTCAATAAGCATTTCAACAACTTCGTACAAAATAGATATGCCCCATTCCTAAAAAAATCGGTTTATTTGCGCTATGTATCGCTTTCGGTTTTTATGTTTATACTTATTGCTATGGGGTCTTACGTTGCGGGCGGGCATTTGGGGATTCAGATATTCCCGCGCATTGAGTCTGACTTTTCATTAGCCAAGGCAGAACTTAAAATTGGTTCGCCTGATGAAGAGGTAAGGGCTGTAGAGCAACGAATAATTAACGCCGCGCAAAAAGTGATTGATCAAAATGGCGGCACAAATCTGTCATACGGCATCTATTCCTTTGTTGACAAAAATATTATTGAGGTGCGCACATTACTTACTAAGTCAGATATAAGGCCAATAAGTACGCAAGTATTTACAGATTTATGGCGCATCCAAACGGGGACAATTTTGGGGCTGGAAATGCTGCGCTTTGCTTCTGATTCCGGGGGGCCTGGATCGGGCGCATCCCTTACTGTGGAGCTTAGCCATAACGACACGGATATACTAGATACAGCGGCGATTGCGCTGGCGGATCATTTGGCGCTGTTTCCTAATGCGCAGGATATTGATGATGGATCGGCGCAGGGTAAACGGCAGTTTGATTTTACCATGACTGATCTGGGATATACGCTTGGCCTGACCCCTGCCGAGGTTGGGCGGCAAGTTCGCGGCGGATTTTATGGCGCGCAAGCCTTGAAGCAACAGCCCGGGCGTAATGAAGTTCGCGTGCTGGTTATGCTGCCCGAGGAGACAAGAAACTCGGCCTATGATTTTAGAAACATGATGATTAAAGCTCCCAATGGCGCGGATGTGATGCTGCGCGATGTGGTTAATGTAAAAGATGGCCGCGCCTACACAACCATCAACCGCAAGAACAGCAAGAGAGTAATTAACGTTGAGGCGGATGTTAACCCGCCGTCAGACACCAACTTAATAATAAAATCTATCACCAGTGATATTCTGCCAAATCTGCAAAAACGATATCCTGGACTTACATATTCATTTGAAGGCGCACAGGCAGAAATGCGAGAAAGTTTGGCTAGCCTATTCATGGGAATGTTTGGCATTTTATTTGTTATGTACGCTATTTTAGCAATATTATTCTCCAGCTATAGTCAGCCCTTAATGATCATGATCGCCATACCTTTTAGTATTGTCGGAGCGATAATAGGTCATATGATAATGGGCTTTCCGATGAGCATCGTTAGCATGTTCGGCATTATTGCTCTGGCAGGAGTTGTAATTAACGACTCGCTTATATTAATTGATATGATTAACAAAAAACGCAAAGAAGGTGCGCATGAATTTGATGCCGTGGTATTGGCCGCGACCCAGCGTTTCCGCCCTATAATATTAACCACGCTTACAACATTTGTTGGCTTAGCCCCGATGATGTTTGAAACTTCTAGACAAGCACGTTTCTTAATTCCTATGGCTATATCTTTGGGATATGGGATAGTATTTGCTACATTTTTAACACTTGTGCTTATCCCATCGCTTTATATGATAAACGAGGATATTAAGAGGATTTTGGGGCGAGCTAAATCTGCGATATTAGGATGATTTAAATATAGTCTTTTCAATTTATTTTTACACTAGGCGCTAGGAGCAAAGGCGTATTATAATACGGCTGCGACAACGCAACAACGTGAAAAGATAAAGTGGGAATACTATGTTAGCGATTATTGGAGGCTCAGGCCTATACGCTCTGGATGAATTAGAAATCGTCGCTGAGCATGATATTGAAACGCCGTTTGGTAAACCATCTGCTCCGATAGTAGAGGGCAAGGTTTTTGGATCATCTGCGCTATTCTTGCCAAGACATGGGCGTAATCATGAGTTCATACCATCCGAAGTTAATTACCGCGCAAATATATATGCACTTAAGAAACTTGGTGCGCGCACTATTTTAAGTGTTTCTGCGTCAGGGTCATTGCAAGAGGAGATCAAACCAGGGGATTTGGCTCTCGCTTCTCAATATTTCGATAGTACGCGCGGCAAGCGCGCAGCCTCATTCTTTGGCGGCGGGGTTACTGCGCATATATCAACCGCTCAGCCTACCTGCCCTGCCCTTAGCGCGGATATTTTGAAAGCTGCAAGTGATATTGATCTGCCACTACATTCAGGAAAAACATATGCATGTGTTGAAGGACCGCGCCTTGGCACTAAGGCGGAGAGCAATTTCTTGCGCAATGCGGTTAAGGCTGATGTTGTCGGCATGACCAATGTACCCGAAGCATTCCTAGCGCGTGAGGCGCAAATGGGCTATGTCACGCTAGCCATTGCTACCGATTATGATTGCTGGCGCGAAGACCCTGATGAGCATGTCAGCGTAGAAGCTGTATTTGCCGTTTATTTTAAGAATATCAGCAAGATTAAAAAGCTTATTCTGCGCCTGATGGAAAACGGAATTTCTGATACTCCAGATAATATCCGAATTGCCTTAAGCGGAGCTGTCATGACACCAGATGATCGTCTAAATGACGCGCAAAAGGAATGGCTGGCGGTTTTGAGAATCTAACTTAAATCTAGTGTTTTATGCGCGTCTCTGCTACAAGACATTCAAAATATTACCAGTGAAAGAGCATAATGAGTGATCTATTATTAAGTGTTGAAGATGCGAGCGTATTAATCGCTGGCAAGCCGTTTTTTGACAATCTATCGTTCCACATACATTCTGGGCGTAAGATCGCTCTGGTGGGGAAGAATGGCGCTGGTAAGACTACACTGATGAACATTATCACTGGCGCGCGTGAAATTGATGATGGCAAGCGCTTTATTCTTGCAGGAACATCCACTGGCTATATGCAGCAAAGCACAAAGGGCTGCGAAGAGCAAACCGTGCGCGATTATATCTTTGAGGGCATAAAGGAAGAGCTGGAAGAATGGGATATTGATTACCGCATTGAAATGGTGGTTGCGCCCCTGCTTCTTAATGTTGATGACCGTCTAAAAAATCTATCAGGTGGACAGCGCCGTAGAGCGTGCCTTGCGCGGTCATTGATCGAAGAGCCTGATATTCTACTGCTTGATGAGCCAACTAACCATATGGATTTGGAGCTGATCGAATGGCTGGAGGGCTATATCAATAATTACCGCGGATCAGTCGTGATCGTATCACATGATCGTAGATTTTTGGCCAATACCACTGATCGTGTATTTTGGCTTGATCGCGGCGAGATTAAGACCGCGCCAAAGGGGTTTGCACATTTTGAGCAATGGTCACGTGAGATGTTGGAGCAAGAAGGACGCGCTCTGCATAACCGCGCCAAGAAAGTCGAGCAAGAAATTGAATGGGCTAATAAAGGCGTAAAAGCGCGAGTGAAACGTAATGTCCGCCGCCAAGGCGAAGCCTTTAAGGCTCGTGATGCGCTGGAACGCGATCAAAAATCTTATCGCCGCGTTACCTCTACAATAGAGTTACCGCCAATGACGGCCGAGCAGTCATCACAAAATATGGTTGAGTTTTTCAATGTAGGAAAAAGCTTTATTGATGCAGAAAGCGGCAGCGAAAAGAAAATCCTTGAAAACTTTAATATGCGGATAAAAAAGAAAGATCGCATCGGGATTTTAGGGCGTAATGGCTCTGGCAAGACCAGCTTCTTGCGCATGCTTACTGGTGAGATGAAGGCAGACACGGGGAAAGTTAAGCGCGCTAAAACGCTAGAAATTGCTTATTTCGATCAAAGCCGTTCTATGCTTAATGATGCAAAGTCTTTGAAAGATAATCTATGCCCTGAAGGCGCAGACTACTTGGATGTTCGCGGAAAATCACGCCATATTTGCGGATATTTGAAGGACTTTTTGTTTGATCCAGAGGATGCTTGGCGCGCAGTGTCAACGCTTTCTGGTGGGCAGAAAAACCGTCTGATGCTGGCTAAGATACTGGCAAAACCGGGTAATATGCTGATCATGGATGAGCCGACAAATGATCTGGATATGGATACGCTCGATATGCTAACGGGCATATTGAAAAGCTATGACGGCACGTTATTTGTGGTGTCGCATGATCGGGATTTCCTCGATCAAGTGGTGACAAAAACTCTGGCTTTTGAGGGTGACGCCAATGTTGAAGGCATTATCGGCGGATATTCCGATTATCTGGAATATAAGCGCTCGCAAAAATCAGAAGCGCCGAAAAGCGAGAAGAAAACCAAATCTAGCAAAGTAGAAAAAGTAAACGCTCCAATAGCTTTTACCTTCAAGCTGAAACATGAATTGGAACAGCTTCCTAAGGCGATAAAAGAACTGGAAAAGGAAATAGTTGATCTAGAGGAGCTTATGAATGATCCTGATCTTTACACTAAAGATGCGGATAAATTCACGAGTATTTCCAAACGCTTCCCCAAGGCTAAGTCCGAGCTAGAAACCGCCGAACTAAGATGGTTAGAGTTGGAAGAGATAAAGGCTGCTGCGAATTGATATAGACCTAATTTGACAATAATAATTTTACATGCAATTATTATCCAGTATATATAATGCATAGGCTATCAAATGGGTGCTTTAGAAGAAAAAGATTACACAGAATTCTCATGGAAAAAACTTCTCTTTTCATTAAAAGGAAGGTTGTCCCGCACCGATTTTTTCATGGCTATTATCCCCATCCTAATTGTTACACATCTTGAAGAATATTTACCTAAATTTATTTGGTATCCTATATATTCGATAATTATTTATATTCTTTTTGTGCTGGGATTCAAAAGAATTCAAGATATGGGATATTCTGGTTGGTTTATTTTGTTAATACCAGCATTAAAAGTTGTAGCTTTTATTCTAATGCAAAACCAAAATATATTAGGATTTGATAACACAAGAAACATAGGATTAATAATTTTCTATATAATCT
>DAOWDF010000302.1 GCA_030639165.1 Alphaproteobacteria bacterium | reverse complement strand
TGTTTTATAAAGGCTGCCTTGTGATATTTGCAGCCATGCTAGGCGAGCCCCTAATATGCTAAGGCCTAAAATCTGCAAGCCTCCAACAAAAAAAGCCCTGCGGGAAAATTTAAGATCACTATAATTATCGTGGATCATTCCCATGGCGTTATTTCACTGCACTATATTGATCTTGCAGAAATGGCAAGATCTTATGATTTAGATGGAGAGCAAGACTGATTACAGGAAATAATAATGTAGTAGCTATGATTGTAATAATGACAGGAAAAACAGGTGTCCATTGCAAAGAGATCAAGCCAAACAAACCCCATTGAAGAAATAATGTGATGGAGCTAACAACTAAAAAACCTAGCCAAATGACAATAAAATTTTGACTAGTTAAGAATACACGTTGATCAAAAATAATTTTGCGCATAATCACAAGCACAAAAGAGCTAATGCCCAGAGGGAACCCGCTTAAGAGGTCAATACAGATCCCTACTATAAAAATTAACAATGGGGAGAGAAGCGATGGACGATAAATCATCCAGTAATAAATCATAATTAATATGAAGGGAATTTCGATTGTTGTAGATAATGGCGTTGAGAAAGATATCATGCTCAACAAAAACAGAATAAACATCACTACATATGTAATGAAAATTCGTAATATAATATCTGTCTGCTCTGATATTACAGGCATATTACAGTCCTATTTTTTTCTAGATTACCTATTCGTTTATACCGCTTTTTTGCAAAACACGAACAATTTGTATTCTGCTAAAATTTGAATATAGCGAAACATTCATAATATTTTTTTCACTTACCACAACCTTACCAACTGGAATTCCATGCGGATATACACCGCCATATCCAGAAGTAAGTAAACGCGCACTATTAGAAATCTCACTGCCTTCTGGCAAATGGATTAAATTCGGCTCCCTCTGGTTTATTCCTGCCATTATTGCATGCTGCCCACTATTTTCAACGACTACAGGCACGCGTGAATTTATATCTGTTACTAATAAAATACGTGATGAATTGTCTCCGACATCAACAATTCTGCCTATTAATCCACCTCCAGATAATACAGCAGAGCCCTTAACTATACCGCGGTCACGGCCGATAGGTATAATCAGGCTTTTAACATATGTGTTACCAATATCAGAAATAACGCGCGCAGTTATACTTTCATATTGTGTGTCTATATCAAAGTTAAGAAGATCTCTTAATGATTTATTCTCAGAATCTAACAAAAGAGCCGTCTGATACCATTCACGAAGTTTTTCATTTTCTTGAGACAGCCGCAAATTATCGGCCTGTAATTGTGCCAAGCTGGTAATATCATGTAAAAACATAGCTATATTTTGAAAAGGAAAGCTTACTACTGACAGGAAAGGTGCGAATAAATCCACGGCTTGCGTACGAGGCGTATCAAAAAATTGCGGCCTGAATGATGATACCCCCATTAACAAAACAGACAATGCCACCAATATAGTGGATGATGTCGGTGAATTGCTCCAAGGAAATGGCATGTTATAGGCCGATATACTTGATGTTTGATGATGTTTCAAAACAACTTAAGCCTTCCTAACCAAGAGTGTGAATGAGCCAAAACATAATAACATTTACACCCAAGAGGACATACTCATAACTAATATGTACCAATTAAAACATGGCGAAGTGCTTTTCCAGCCTCTAGCGCATGGCCTGTTCCCATTGCTACGCAAGATAGAGGGTCATCAGCCAACGTAACGGCCAGCCCAGTTGCATGGCGCAAAACAAAATCAATATTTGTTAACAAGGCTCCGCCTCCAGTTAATACAATTCCCTTATCAACAATATCAGCAGCCAGTTCAGGTGCAGTATGTTCAAGCGCGACCTTAACCCCTTCGACGATTTGCCCTACAGGTTCAGCTAAAGCTTCTGCGACCTGACGCTCAGTAATTATGATCTCCTTAGGAACGCCGTTCATAAGGTCACGCCCTCTGATTTCCATGGTGCGGCCATCGCCCTCACTTGGTACACAAGCAGATCCTATTTCTTGCTTTATTCTCTCGGCTGTACTTTCACCAATAAGCAAATTATGTATGCGGCGAATATAAGCGATAATAGCTTCATCCATTTTATCACCACCAACGCGGACAGAGCGTGCGTAAACAATACCGCCTAGGGATATAACCGCAACTTCAGTTGTACCACCGCCGATATCAACAACCATAGAACCTGTTGCTTCGGTAACTGGAAGACCAGCCCCAATTGCAGCGGCCATAGGCTCCTCGATCAAATCAACCTTGCTGGCTCCTGCACTTTCAGCTGATTCTTGAATAGCGCGGCGCTCCACCGCAGTAGAGCCAGAAGGAACACAAATAATCATCTTAGGTGATACAAACGACCTACGATTGTGGATTTTGCGGATAAAATGCTTAATCATTGCTTCGGTTACTTCAAAGTCAGCAATAACCCCATCGCGTAATGGCCTTGTGGCTATGATAGAACCAGGTGTTCGCCCTAGCATTTGCTTGGCTTCG
>DAOWDF010000260.1 GCA_030639165.1 Alphaproteobacteria bacterium | reverse complement strand
TTTAATTCTAATCGCTTTTTCAAGATCTTCTAGATTAGTTCTATTATCTGTATTATCTGCACGCTCTGCCAAAACCCGATCATAAGAATCTAGAGTCCTAACAACATTACGTATATGAGAGAAAGCTTTGGTTTTATCTGCGTCAACACCGCCAACATCATCTTGCAAATATTGCTGGAAAATTTTTGCTGCTCCAGTAGACATATCCAGGCCACCAGATTCTATGAGTGTTTCATTTGCGCTTTCTTTGCTGAAACCTTTATCCTCTAATTGTTCAACAAAAATCTGTTTATCAATGAAATCATTTGGATTAATTGACTCAACCTTTAACGCAGCACTCATAAGTAAAACACCCCTTAATTACTAAATTTAAATATGCCACTGCTTATAGCAACCCTATATGGCAAATGCAAATTTAATAGTAATCAGCGCTGGGTATCTAACGATTATATTAATCTTGAGGGAAAATCTTTTGTGCAAGGCCAGCATCTCTAAATGCTACACCTTCAACTACAAATGTCTTTGAATCATGCACTATGTGGAATAAATGGGTTTGGTTAATCTCGTTATCTATTGATGAATATAACGGATCACTCATGATTTCAGAACCCTGCCCTTGCAAATACGCCGTCTTATCAGGCAAGCATGATAAAATCTCAATATTCATTTTTGATGGCTTCTTTTTACCAAATGGGTTGGATGAATCACTTATCAGCAAAACATCATCCATATATTCCAGTGCATCATGATCACACGCATCAACGCGGCTAGCGCTTCTAAACCATTGCTTAAATATCGCTACTAAACCCTGTCCGTTAAATTGAGATGATGGATCGCGTTCTAGATATCCAGAAAACGCCATCGCCATATCACAAATTTCAGAACCAATCATATGTCTCCAAAGATCTGGGTAGTCCTCAGAGCGTAGCTCCCACGCCACAAATACTGCCATAACATCAAGGTCAGCCGCGCGAATACGCTCCATAAGTAGAATATTTTCTGGAGTATAAATTTCATCAAAACCACCATGGCGCTTTTCCTGCCATATATCGCGCAAAGCCTTAATCATATTTACAATAGTAATGTTCTTGAAATAATTTGACCGTGCATAAACATTTGGCTCTAGAGCATTATTATCAAGTACTAATAATTTTTCTTCTACATCAATGTAATAATCACCACCACATAAGTCATCTAAAGTTACTTTCCAGTCTTTATCACTTGCCTCTTTAAGCATCTGACGCGCAGAAGGAGATTCATTTAAAATATTAATGCACCAGCTTAAAATATCTTTACAGTCAAAGGAGTTTGTATTTTTCTCATCATCAAAAAAATCAATATCCATATATTCACTGCATAATTCAGCAAAATACCATTGGCTTTTTTCAATATCAGAATCACTTACAGAGCAATCAGAACATTCTATAAGATTTTTCTGCTGCCGATTTGATTTCAGTTCCATAAAACTGCCCTCTCCCAGATATTCATATCTATTGCTATTTTTGCTTTGTGTTTGCCCAGCATTTAATATTGATGATTTCCGCACTATCACCGCTTCTTCGCATATGCTCTTTTGATCCATCTGTTGATGGGAAACGTTCGAAAAGCTGAATAATGTCTGCGGAAGAGCTACTGTCATAATTTTGATCCTGACCTTCATTTAATAAATCATGGCTAATGCCATTTGTGGATAAGTCAGAATCTATTTGCAAATACTGTTCCGTTTCTTTGAATGTACGCTCAAACTTTATAAACCATAGGAAATTAGCGTTAGAGCGATCCCTAACTTCTGAAAAAACAGGATCATTCATAATTATCAATGCATGCTCAGACAGGTAATTTTTGCCGAATGGCATAGTGCCTAAAGCAGCAATTAGTTCCACTGTTACATTTTGTGGCAAACTTTCATTTTCAAAAACATAGCCATTACAATCAGCGAGCATTTTCTGAATAATTTTTTTATCATTATGACGACAGCGCTCAGACAAGAACCAGGCCTCAAATACTGCAGAACTTGCAACACCATTATTAATTGTACGAAAATCTAAAAAAGACTCTTTTGCATAAGCTCTTGCTAGATCGGACATAGGAGAGTCTTCAACCCGCTCCCAAATTTCTTTATTACCTGATAATTGTAATTCCCATGCAACGCGAACTATAGACACGGCTAGATCAGCTTCTTGCACTCTATTAATCAAAATTGCATGTTCTGGCTGAAATATTAATGGATTAATAAGCGCACCACTGCGATGCTGCCAATGACAGCGAAGCTCTCTTACTAATAAAAGAACCTGATCATTAATATCAATATTTGGATTAATTAAAATTTTCCCGCTATTACGGTCATAAAAAGATTTTTCAATCTGCGCGCTCATTGTAATTTCAACATTATGCTTCTCAGCAACATTCAAATAAGAAGAAGCAAGACGAGAATTACTCAATATATCTTTAATATCGTTAAAACGTTTTTGTTTTTCATCATTGGTCAAAGAATAATCTAAACTAAGACTTTCTGCATTTTCTGCAAACTCCTCTAATGATAACATCGTATCTTCAGGGATAAATAAATCTGAACTACCGAGATTAGCCAACTCTTGCTTTAATATCTTTATTTCATGCTCTAAAAGACCAAGCTCTGAAAAATCAAAAATATCATCATCTTCAATATTTTCCTCATCAGCATAATATAATGGCTGATCCCCTATATGAGTGCATCTACCCGGCTGCTAATCATTTCATGTAAAAGAAACGCCGCTAACTCGATGTGGAGCCAAGGCTGCATTTGAAAATTCTATAAAATTATCACTCATAAGGTAAAACCACTTTTTTAATAAAACCACCAAAATGAAATACATCATTTGGCACAGCTTTATTATGACGTGGTAATTATTAACGATTTACTACTAAAAACACGAAAAGCATCTATTTTTGAAAATAAATGCCGTCTTTCCTAACAATGCCTTAACATCCCGTAAATAAAGGGTTAACAACTCGTGTGTTATGTTAATTACTGACCTAATATAGGATCCAATAATGGAATATTTTCTATAATAATTTCATGATCAGATATAGTAACACAGCCATTAGGCTCAACATATATATCTGTCTTAAATAAAGTATCCTTTAGAATCATAAATGCTTCTATTTCATATACATTTTCTTTATTTTTTTTCTTTATTTTCAAAATTTGTAAAGTTTCATTAAGTTTTTTCTTAACTTCGGCAGGTGGCTCATCTTTCCAATCAATATTATCTGCACTTTCACAAATAATAAATCTGCCGTGTCTTCCCTTCACATAGGAAAAAAAGAAACGCACATATTCTAAAACATTATCATCATCAATATTAATATGAGCTTCAGAATTAATCTCGTAAATAGTTTTATAAGTCCAATCTACAATTTTAAATTCACGAGTATCATCTTTATGAAATACAAAACGTTGCAAAGGTGGATTAGTTGCATGATCGGCAATATCTAAAAATCTATAACCAGAATAAAAGGGCAAACTTATTGCCAAAATATTGGTTTCCAAAGGATCAAAAACACTGCCCTCTACTTGTTTATTAACAGCATTTAAAATAGATGCAATCTCATCTATCTCTAATTTCTCAAAAGATTCATCAAACATATATAAAGTGATTCGCTAAATTATTATCAGGAAGAGTAATAGTGCATTTTTTATGTCTAGAAATCAAGATATCAGTAATATAACAAGTGGAAAACTATGTTAGGGAATCTAATAATAGTTTTTGTATAAGTTAGTGGATTAAGTTATGCCCAATCTATCCTCACCACATAACCATGACTCTTCAACTTGTGAAAAACTCAAAAATCCAAAAAGGATAAAAATTTATAGACAACATCCGACTCCGCTAAAATCTAATAATTTCCCAAAATTATCTTATGTGCATAAATATTGGATAAAAATTAATCCCCGTTATCAACAGCCCCTATATCTATCTACTACCTTTTTAAAAAATACTATTATTATTATATAATATCACTATGTTTAGTTCCAAGAATTAAAGGCTAATCAATTGGAATAAATATGACTAATCAAAATAAGAATTTTCTGGCAGTTTTAGAATCTCGCAAAACAGATAATATACCATTTTGGTTTATGCGCCAAGCAGGGCGCTATCTCCCAGAATATATGGAGCTTCGCGCTAAAGCTGGTAGTTTTTTGGACATGGCCTATAACCCAACGCTGGCCGCAGAAGTGACTTTGCAACCAATCAGGCGTTTTGGCATGGATGCAGCGATAATATTCTCCGATATTTTAGTAATCCCGCATGCGCTGGGGCAACATCTAGAATTCGTACAAGGCGAGGGACCAAAGCTAAATCCATTGCGCTCAGCTAGTGACATTGCCCAGCTTAATTTTGATAATTTCGACAAAGTTTTAAATCCAGTATACGAAGCATTGGACAAGGTTAAAACTGGCTTGCAAGTTGAGGGGCATGACAAAACTGCACTAATTGGGTTTTGTGGAGCGCCATGGACTGTTGCTTGCTACATGGTTGAAGGTGGGGGCAGTAAAGATTTCATGCATGTTAAAAAATTAGCATTTTCTGAGCCTAAAACCTTTGCAAAACTTATTGACTTACTTGTAGATTCAAGCTCCAAATATCTAATAAATCAAGTAAATGCAGGGGCAGAGGCTTTACAGATTTTCGATAGCTGGGCAGGGGCTTTGGACGCGCAGAGCTTTGATAAATGGGTAATACAGCCAACAAAGCGCATAATCGAAAATGTTA
>DAOWDF010000313.1 GCA_030639165.1 Alphaproteobacteria bacterium | reverse complement strand
TCATCCATATCTGCTGGTGATAGATATACACTAAACAGCTTTGATTGCTGCTGCTGCCTTTTGAAATTTGCCTCAGGTTGATCCAAACCATCTTTAGCTACAACAACCAATGATCCTGCATTGATCACCCCCGCTGTTTCCGAACCATTATCCTGATCTGATTTTTTTTGCATCATTATTCTCCGCTTTCATAATTTTGCGGTGAAGATATACACTAACCGAAGCTATGTCAATTGCATTCTGGAAATAGGGCTAGCTGGTTATTTTTCTTATCGCACTCAAATATAACACCGCCGAGAGTGCGTTTACGAAAATGGTCACTAGAGGTCAAATCAGAGCATAAGTTCTCTATTTTATTAGTTCGCGCTCCATAGCCATTACCACTAGCTAACGATGACATAGCTTGAATAACTATGGGAAAAACAATCTCCTCTGGGTTACCTACTAACATCCTCAAGTTAAATACGATACGATCAGGATTGCTACTTAAGACGCACTCATCAAAAACCTTATCGGCAAAAATATCCAGAGCCTCACGCGCCCTTGCATGACGCATAGCACTAACTGCAAGTCGTTTAGGGGTCAGGCCTTCCTCCGATAATATCTCCATAGATTTACGAATACGCACCCGCGCATAATCATCACAATCATTGGAAGGATCATCTATAAACTTGATCCCCCTACCCTCACAAAACTCAATTAAACTATCCTTAGATACTGACAACATCGGGCGACAAAGAATAAAATCAGCGCCCATTTCTTGCATATCAGACATACAAGAAAGGCCATCAACCCCGCTCCCCTTGGCTAAACGGAACAAGAATGTCTCCGCCTGATCATCCATATGGTGACCGAGGAATAAGTGCGTAATACCGCGGCCAGCCATAAACTCGTGCATAAGATTATAGCGAGCGGATCGCGCTGCCTCCTGAACACGAGAAGTCAGCTTCTCCTTATGCCTCCATTTTAAAATATGGTGAGATACATTCGAAAGTTCAGATAATTGCTCTGCGACATGGATTGCCTCTACTGCGCTTTCCGCGCGCAAACCATGATCAACCGTAATTGCATGAATTATAACATTAGGATAGCTATCAGCAAAATATTGGGATAACGCAAAGCAAAGCGCCATACTATCCGCGCCGCCAGACACACCAACAGCTATATCGCCTCCACCTATAGACTTATATTTAGAAAAATATTTGCCGAGATTTAAAATAAGATCATCCATGATGGCCTTTATATATATCCGCTATACATAAATAGCCATATATTTATCTGCAATTAATACGGCCCATCTCTGTATCAGCGCGCTTTATAACAGGGGAAGTTGAGCCCTTATAATCAGACTTAAGCTGCTTATACGCAACACAAGCATCCTCATTCTTACCCATACCGCCCAAAGACATACCTAGCTTTAATAAATTATCCGCCGCCTTAGAGCCCTTAGGAAATTGCTGATACCCTTCTGCAAAAACTCTTGCAGCCTTATCATAGTCTTTACGCACATAAAATGTTTCGCCATACCAATATTTAGCATTAGAAACCAATGAATGATCAGGATAATTCTTGATAAATTTAGCAAATTCCACTTCTGCCCGCGCAAAGTTGCGCGCCTTAACCAGTGAATAAGCATATCCATATGCATGCGATGCAGCATCAGAAGGAATAGCCGGAGGCTGCTCAGTGCCATCAATATTTTGTGGCGTTCTTATGGTGCCTAAAACATTCTCATTAACGCCAGCTCCACCAGATTTCTCTGGCATAATAATATCAACCTGGCCAGCAGCAGGAACAGTTCCAGAAACACCGCCACCATGCTCAAGATCATTAAAGCGAACACTAACGTCACCCTTAATACTATCTAGCTCTTTGCGCAGACTTCTAATCTTATAATTTTGCTCTTCCACCTGACCTGTCAGCCTACGGATTTCCTTTTCCAATTGTTGAAAACGAACCTCCATAGAAGCAACAGATGATGAATCATTATAAGATACTTGAGCATATGAAGGAGCCGCCAAAAAGACAGCTCCAGCCACAGCTAAAACACGAATTGCAGAAGTACAAGAAAGTTTATTTTTCAAACCAACACCATTTAAATCCATGCTCAACCGAACTCCCTATTGAACTTTAGCTACGCCACGGCGATTTTGAGACCATGCATTTTTATCTGACCCCGGTACAGCTGGACGCTCTTTACCGTAACTTATTGTTGAAACACGCAATGGATCTACACCAAGTGCAACAAGATAGTTCTTTACAGAGTTAGCGCGACGATCACCAAGCGCAAGGTTATATTCGCGAGTTCCACGCTCATCAGCATGGCCTTCTATATCAATATTAAGCTGAGGATACTGATCAAGCCACACAGCCTGACTTTCCAAAGTTGTACGCGCCATCATAGTAAGTTCAGAGCTATCAGTTTCAAAGAAAACACGATCACCAACATTAACAACTAGATCAGCCTGAGTACCACGCTCAGGGCCAAAATCATTGCTATCCTCTACATATGGCTCCTCACTATCAACAAAGACACTGTTATCAAGACCAGTCTCAATTTCTCCCTTATTTGCATTACCGCTACAACCACTAACCATTAACAAGGCAGGCAAAATCATAAAATAACGAGCGAACATAAAACTCTCCTTTAACTAAAACAACATTAGAATCATAATAATATACCTAGTCCCTTATATAGATTCGCGCAAGATATAAGGCACTAAACCAGTAATTCATCCAGCAACATTTGAGCATCATATAAATTAGCACCCTCTGGCGCAGCGCTTATATAGTTGCTCAAACAACCAATTGCCTTATCGACCTGACCTGACCGCGCATATAAAACTCCCGCATCAAGCAATAAACGATATTCATCTGGCGCAATAACCATCATACGCTCCACCATATCAAGCGCGGATGCATAATCACCCATCTCTATATAACGTGTTTTTATATAGTTACTTAAATGAATAATGGTTGCGCGCGCGCCTAGACCATCAAAATAGCTATTAGATAGCTCCGCCCCATCACCTAAAGCATCCTTAATTAAAGAGCGTAAATCATGTGCCTCTAAAACACGGCATTGACCAGCAGGATCAAAAATCAAACGCTGACCACCTATATCAATACGGCATAAAAATATATCAGGAAAATTCAGCCCCTCAATTAACCAACCTTGAGAGCGCGCCGCAATCATATATAAAGCCGCAATCGCCGCGCGGCACCCTAAGCCACGATCAATAAGGCGCATAATATCTGCGCTCTCCAATATCTCGTGATCACTTTCATCCGCGCGATAATCATATATATCTGATAAAACATGCTTAAGCGCCGCCAAAGCGCTACCAGCATCAGCACCTGCCCCATTAGAAATAAGCTCATCATAGCGCTCAGCCACTTGCGACTTTATTTTCTTTATATGCTGAATATAACGATCAACTGATTTATTTTCATGATTAAACTTAGCCATGGCCAAGGCAAGCTCACCAAGGTCAATCTCTTTATCTACTTGGCTAGAATATGCTGTTAAATGCTTATTAGCATCATTAATCATAAACGCTTTCCTGATTCCAATCGATAGGCTCTCCAGTTGCACCACTTGCATTATTATTTACATTAGAGCCTTGCCCACCAGCCCCTTGCTCGCCACCAACAAGCTTAAGCTCTGGCGTCCCAGCGATCTTCACATAACTAACAACCTGCGTCACATTCTCAATTCTGCGTGCAATATCAATCACATGATCAAGCTCCATCTGATTTTGCGCAAAACCCATAAGGTAAACACTACCCTGAACAGTATCTATGGAATAATTAATAGACTCCACATCCCTATCCATTATTAGCTTTGTGCGCAAACGCGCCGAAATCCAAGAATCCTTGGCATAACCTATAATCCCTGTACTTTCAGCAACCTTTATCTCGTTAATAACCTGAAGAACTCCCTTAGGCTGCCATGCTAAACGAACAGCCTCCACACGATGCTCTGGCTCTTGCACAACGCCTGTAATCAATACTCGCCCCTGATTAACGGTTAAATCAAGCTTAAGGAAAGTATTAACGTCGTAACGAAACCACAAATCATTAATAGAGGTTTGGATGCGCACATCACTCATGGCGCGTGATATCCCGCCCTCTTGAACCGCCGCAGTTCCTGCAGCAACGCCAACACCAGTAGCAAGGCCAATACCAGAGCAGGAAGAAAGCACCATAGCTGATGCTAACAATGGAATGGTTATATATTTTTTCATAGCTAAACCTCGTGATGATTCTGATTTAGATTAGTATATTGTGGCTTCCCATGCATTGTCCAGATGCGTAATTTCTTCACCCCCAGTAATTACCACCACATCAAAGCGCATATCACAATCCATCTTCTCTGGGTTTTCAGATAAAAAGAACAATGCCGATTTTTCTATACGTCCTCTTGCACGCGCAGTGACGCTCTCAAGCGCTTCGGATTTATTAGGGCGAGCCTTAACCTCGACAAAACACAACAGCTCACCCTTTTGTATAATAAGGTCAATCTCTCCAAATTTAGTTTTATAGCGCGAAGCTAAAATCTTAAAACCTATCTTTTTAAGATATTCTGCCGCCAATTCCTCCGCATGCACACCTCGCGCATGGTTCGTTTCAAATGTCTTTTTCTTTGCTGAAAACACTAATCTTCCTTAACTATCTTTAGAGCAATATTGTAAAGATCATTCTTTTTCAAACCAGTCTTATCTGCAACAAATGCTGCGGCTTCCTTGGTTTTCATACTATCCAGTGCGTCACGTATCATATCCTCAACAGCTTCCTCACTGACAACTTCCTCCTCTGGAGGTGCTATCACTAGCACGATCTCGCCCCTAGGCAAGCCATGCTCCTCATAATAAGATACAAGCTCATCAGGGCTGCCCTTTCGCACTTCCTCGTAAAGCTTGGTAATCTCGCGCACAACCGCAACTTCACGTCCGCCCAAAACTTCTCCAACATCCCTTAAACTAGCGATCAATCGCGGCGCAGCTTCAAATGCAAGCAAAGTGGCGGGAGCGCTCTTCCATTGCTGCCATATCTTCTGACGCGCCTTTGTCTTATGCGGCATAAATCCTAAGAAGCAAAATTTATCACTCGGCAAACCAGAAATTTGTAGCGCCGCCAATGGAGCGCTCGCCCCCGGAATAGTCGTTATATATAGGCCCGCCGCATCACAATCCCTAACTAGCTTATAACCAGGATCAGAAATCAACGGCATACCCGCATCACTAACCAGCGCGATAGCTTTGCCCTCTTCTATTTGTGAAATTATTGAGCGCCTGCGCCCCGCATCACTATGATCATTATAGGAATGCATCTTAGCTTTTATCTGGTAAGCCCCCAGCAACTTACGTGTAACCCGCGTATCCTCGCACATTATAATATCTACTGAGCGCAAAATATCCAGCGCACGCAATGAAATATCGCGAAGATTCCCTATAGGGGTAGCCACAATATATAGGCCACTTTGCAAAGATTTACCCTCTAGCATTTGAGGAGTTTTTTCTATATCGTCTATACTCATAACTGACATCTTTATAGTAATTTCTACGGAGAATAACACCATTATGCGCAAAGCTTCAATATTACGCCACCTTATTATTCTTACAGCGTCCACACTACTTCTAAGTTGCGTTTCATCTGGTGGTGGTAACCCATGGCAGGTAAGGCAAGACGCCCCTGCCAGAGCCGCTGAACAACTCCCAAGTGATCTATCCGTTGCCGCAGTAGAACAGCATAATTTAGATGCGCCCACACAACAACCGCTAGCTGCCCAATCACAACAAACTGCAATACCACCACAAATAACAAATATCCCAACGATAAAAGTTGCAATCCTCCTCCCTTTGAGCGGCCAACATTCAAAACTTGGCAAAGCTATGTTTAAAGCCGCACAAATGGCGGTTTTTGATATAGGCAGCAGCAATTTCGAGCTTCTACCCAAAGACACAAAAGGAACGCCAGAAGGCGCAAGAATTGCCGCACATTCCGCCCTCAAAGATGGCGCAAAACTTGTACTAGGGCCAATATTCTCACCTTCTGTAAAGGCGGCAAGGCAAGTAACTCAAAGCGCTAATGTGAATATGATTGCCTTCTCAACAGACTGGACGCTTGCCAATAATAGAACCTTCCTCATAGGGTTCTTACCATTTGACCAAGTAGAACGGGTTGTACGCTACGCAGCAAGAGCTGGATATAACAATATAGGCGTACTAAGCCCCGATGATAATTACGGCAATGCCGTCATGTCTGCATATAACCTAACCTCTAGAGCAACTGGCGTTAACACCACAAAAACTGCACGCTATTCATCTAATGGCAATGATTTAGCAATAAAACTACGTAATTTTGCCAATTATGACGCTCGTACAGCGGACAAGAAAGCAGGGAAAGAAGATATACTGCCATTTAACGCAGTTCTTATGCCTGCTGGCGGCACATCGGCACGTCAAATAGCCAGTTTCCTTAATCATTATGACTTACCACCAAATAAAATTAGACGCCTTGGAACGGGCTTGATGAATGACGCTTCACTTGCCAGCGATAAGACCCTAGATGGCTCATGGTTTGCTGGTCCCGCGCCATTATCACGCAAGAAATTCGAGCGCCGCTATAAGAAAATATATAGCGCTGATCCACCGCGTATATCATCACTCGCATATGACGCAACCGCCCTCGCCGCTATTCTTGCGCGCGTAGGCATGCAAAATAATAACCGACCATCTTATGACCATCGATCAATTACTAACCCGAATGGATTTGCCGGTGTGGATGGCATATTCCGCTTCCGTAATAACGGTATCGTCGAACGTGGGCTTGCTGTACTTGAATATAAACATGGTAAAATAGTTGTAATAGACAGAGCTCCAAGAACTTTCCAACGTAGCTCATTTTAAAATTTATTTTGGACGAATCGGACATAAATAATGCCAAGCGATCTGGTTCGTTTCCTATAAGTAAGCCTAAAAACACAGTAATGGCAAAACACAGCTGTTAGACGCAAGTTATTGAAAATAAACGATTATACCATTGCAATACGCAGCGAATAAAAAAACAACCCCACCCACTTGTCAAACACAAAAAAATAATGCATAAATCTATTATCCAAATACGACACGATAAGTTTTAATTCCAACGCAACGCCACAAATATTTCAAATATCTGGCAAAAGCAAAAGGGATAAATGGGAGAAAATAATGGAAAATGCCGCAGCAAAAAAAGGTCGCCCACGTAGTGAAAAATCACGTAAAGCAATCTTGAACGCAACTAATAAACTCTTACTTCAAACATCAGTCCAAGAACTCAGCATTGAGGCAATTGCCAAAAAGGCAAAGGTTGGTAAAACTACTATATATCGCTGGTGGCCGAATAAAACCGCCGTTGTAATGGATTCGCTGGCAAACCAGCCTGGAATGCAAACCCCCCTTCCAACGGCAAGATCTCACAAAGAAGCAATCATGATGCAGCTTGATAAGCTCATACGTCTGGTTGACAGTAACAATGGCAAAACAATCGCTCAACTTTTCAGCGAAGCACAAGGCAGCGAAGCATCACTGGCAATATTCAAAGATAACCTTCTCGAACCTCTTATGGATGCAATCCGCTACAGCATTGACGAAGGTCAGAAAAATGGAGAGTTTCGTGATGATATAGATATTGAACTAGCCGCTGATATTCTTTGCGGACCAATATTCTTCCGCCTAATGGCTCACCCAAACGATATAAATGAGAGTTTCCGCGACCAATATCCTGATGAAGCGATTAAGATTTTATCTCCTGCAAACGCAAATTAATTCATTTGTTGGCGCACCTAAAAGAATCAAGTAATCTGCCTAAATAATAATACGTGTAAGTGAGAAGCAAACGTTATGGATGGATTTGATAATTTTGACCCAGCGGCACTCTGGCAAACAGTAACCACTTGGTGCATGAGCTATATAACGCAAGCCAATACGCTATATCAAGGCGTAATTATCGTGGTTTCCTTTATTTTAGGGCTAATTATATATCGCAGCGTAAAATCAACAGTAAAAAAATCCATTGATAATTCAAGCCTACCCTATCGTGTAAAAAAGATAGCTCGCAACCTACAAAAACTTATCTTTCCACTAGCAACATTAATAATAATATTTCTGGCCGCTGGCATAGCTGGATCAGAAATCATTGGCATTAACATTGCCCTCATCAGCGTAATGATGAAGCTATTACTAGCATGGATCGTTATCCGCATAATCGTCCAATTCATGGATAACGAAGCAGTGCGCAACGTATTCGCCCTTACAATATGGGCTTTGGCTGCGCTCAGCATCTTCGGTATGTTAGAACAAACAACAACGACCCTTGATGCAATCGGCTACACAATTGGAGATTTCAGGCTCTCCGCCCTTGCAGTTATAAAAGGCCTATTCTCACTATTTATCCTTCTATATCTCGCGACATTTATCTCTTCAGTTGCAGAGCGCAAAGTATTGAAAACTTCAGGGCTTACCCGCTCTTCTCAAGTGCTGATCGCCAAAGTTGTGCGAGTTACACTAATCGTATTCGCCCTACTAATCGGTATAACCAGCTCTGGCATTGATTTATCACTATTCGCAGTATTTGGTGGAGCTATCGGCCTTGGTATCGGTTTCGGCCTACAAAAAGTAATTTCAAACCTATTCTCTGGCATATTACTATTAGTCGATAGATCAATCGAACCTGGCGATGTTATCGAGCTAGAAAACGGCACATTTGGCTGGGTCAACAGTATGGCCGCGCGCTATACCGAAATCGTAACTCGCGACAATAAATCATTCCTGATACCAAATGAAGAGTTCATCACACAAAGAGTTGTCAATTGGAGCCATGGAAACTCCCTAATAAGACTAGAAGTAAAGTTCGGCGTTCATTATGATTCAAATCCACATGAAGTTAAAGAGCTAGCGCAAAAAGCCGCAGCGGGCGCGCATGATCGTATTTGCTCTGATCCACAGCCAGTTTGCCACCTAACCGAGTTCGGCGATAGCTCAATGAATTTCAAACTGCGCTTTTGGATTACAGACGCAGAAAAAGGCGTTACCAACATGCGAGGCGCTGTAATGTTAAGCCTTTGGGACGCACTTAAAGAAAATAATATCGACATCCCATACCCTCACCGTGAAGTTTATATCCATAATAAAGCTTGATATTATGTATAAGAGTCTATAAAACATTCCTAGATAAAAAATAGGAATGGACAATGGAAGCAACAATATCATCACAAAGACCTAGCATACTAGAAGGCCTAGAATTATGCCTTACAAATGCATTCGGTAAAACAAACGTTGAAATATTGCCTTCAATCTCTTCTAAGGCACAGTTTGTACGCATAGATGGCGATAATATTACTGAAAAGACATTGTTACTAGCTCTGAATAATTTAAAAAACTCAAATCCTCAACCACATAGAATGCAACAAGACTTGGAAGACTCTCTATTTATAACCCTATAATATTTACACTAATTAATTGTTATCAAAACTTAACCTAAACTGCTCTATAGACTCAGATAGTTTGGGAAAAGCATCCCCATCACAATCCCCTACCAAGCAATCCCACGCCTTTATTGCTGGCGCTGATAGTAGAAAAATCGGAGCGGCAATACTGAGCGCAACTGCTATATTATCAGGGCTTTGCTCACTAAGAGCCGAATTAGCCACAAACCCAACATACCCTACTAAAACTGAGAAAGTCTGCTGCATCATATAAGCATTCGCACGTGCACTATCCAAAAGCTTAACATCATCACCTT
>DAOWDF010000114.1 GCA_030639165.1 Alphaproteobacteria bacterium | reverse complement strand
CGTCAATTCAACAATTAATGGAGTGCTTATTTACTAAAAACAAGGGAGAGGTCTATCATGCGTAGTGTACCAGAAGAGAGCGTTCAATATGATTTTAAGGATGGTAATGGGTTAGTTTTTGCTCACCGTCATTGTAATGGTGGAGGTTGGGTAGCCGATACAGCGCATGTTGATGATAGTGCTAGGGTAGAAAGAAATGCACAGGTTTTTGGTTATGCACATGTTCTCGATAATTCAGTTATAGGCGATAATGCCGAGATATCTGCTTTTGTTACTGTAAAGGATAATGCATCTATTAAAGGGCGTGCCGTAGTGCGTGGCTCCGCAATAATAATGGATGATGTCGAGATATCCAGTGATGTGGTTATTATTGGTCATTTTAAGATTGGTGGAGATATTACCATTGACGAAAATCAGCATTTTTTTAATGCTAAGGATTGTTTGAAATGCCCAGCTATGCTCAGCGAGAATTATACAGGATCGGATTATAATCCATGTCTTCACTGTATAGAAAAATTAAGAGCGCCTAAGAATAAAATTAGTGATTCGAGACGTGAAAATATGCGTTCTTGGTTTGGTTTTTCTGAAGGGGTAAATCAGAATAATAATGATGACGATAATGACAAGGATATCTCATCGTTCTAGTTTTACAGCTGTAGTTTGCTTAGTACTTCTTTTACTTCTAATTCACTTAATATGTTTTGCTGTAAGGTTGTGGAGTTGCTGCCCATTGGTGCGTGTCTTTTAGGGTCGCTGGAGCCTGAAAATAGAGTTATGCTGTGGCATCCTGTTGCAGCAATTATGTGCATAGGGCCTGTGTCGTTGCCGATTGCTGCATTTGCATTTTTGGCTAGTGCGGCAACTTGAAACAGGTCGGTTTCTCCGCATAAATTTATTGATTCTGGGCATATATGTTTTATAGAGTTGATAGCGTCGATTTCTGAATTAGTGCCTATAAGTACAACTTGATATCCTCTGTCTTTCAATATGTTAGCTAGTTCGCCATATTTTTCCTCTGGCCATCTTTTGTGCGGGTGTTGCGGTGAGCATCCTGCAACAAAAATTATATATGGAGCTTGCAAATTGAACTTGGAGATATTTTCTTTTTCTACCCAACTGAAATTATCAATTTCAATATTATTAACTCCAGCAAGGGCTAGCGTTTGCTTATGCCCGTCAAAGGCGTGGCCTGCTATGCGCTGTGCTGAGGCATTTTGATGGGAGGCTCCTTTCGCTGCGCCTACCCATTCTGGCCTTTTGCTTTTGGGGAATAGTTTGAAATAAAGACTGGTACGATCATTGTTTTGTAGGTCATAAATACGCGTGAAGCCTGAGTTAATAAGACGTTTTTTTAATTTAAGCCAGCCCATTACATCAAAATATTGGGGTTTTTTATCGATCAGTATATCATCAAAATATCCGCATTTTTTGCCGAATTCTTCGAATGATTTTGTTGTCAGTAAGGTTATATGTGCATCTTTATGGTTGTCTCTTATGGCCTTCATTGCGCCGAGAGCTTGTACAAAATCCCCTAATGCTCCGAGTTTTATAACTAGAATATGTTCATTATTTATAGTCATTTAACTAACCATACTGATTTATGGGCTCTGTAGGTTTTTTTGTGATCATAGGGCTTTGTAGAAGTTCGGAGTAAACTGCCAGCGTTTTTTCTGCCATAATATCTTTGGTGAAATTTGCGGCAATATGAGCCATGGATTTTGTAGCTAAGATAGATCTTTGCTCTGGTGTTAAAGATAATGCTTCATCTATGGCATGCGCTAAAGCGTCAGGATCTGATGGCGGTACGTGCCAACCTGTTTCGCCGCGTAATATTGTTTCGCGCGCTCCGCCATGATCGCTGGCTATAATTGGTCTGCCCATTGCTTGTGCCTCTACGGGAATGCGCCCAAACCCTTCGGGATCAGTGGATGCTGATATTACGGCAGCGGCTAGCATATAAGCTGCTGGCATATCATGGCATTGATCAATGATGCGTATTTGCTCTCCCAGTCCATATTCTTCGATGGATTTTTCTAATTCTGATCGATATTCACTACGTCCTTGGTCGGATCCAATCATTACGCAAAATATATCTTTGCGTGCTAATTTAGCCATGGCCTCTATTAATATATGATGCCCCTTCCAGCGTGTTATACGCCCAGGTAGCATTATGATGGTAGCGCCATCGGGAATGCGCCATTGCTTTTCAAGATTAATCATGCGTTCTGCGTTTACGGCAGTCGGATGAAAACGTTCCATTGGAATGCCGCGATGGATAAGGCGGATGCGCTCAGGCTCTACATCATAATTTTCAACTAAATAATCTGCAACATATTGCGATATTGCAATGATAATCTCACCTTTGGCCATAGAGCTATTATATCGTCTTTTTGCCTCACTATTTATATTATAGGGAGCGTGGCATGTTGTCATGAAGTGAGCGCTTGTGTTTTTACAAGCCTGCCATGCGCTCCAAGCGGGGGCGCGGCTTCTGGCGTGAACGATATTAACATTTTGGCTTTTTATGATTTTTTTGAGCCTTGAGGCATTACGCCATATTGTAACGGGGTTTTTGCTATGTACGGGTAAATTGATATGGGTTACGCCATTACGCGCTAATTCTGGTACGCGGTATCCACCATGCGATACAATGATGGCTTTAGCGCCAGCTTTGACGATTTCTCCAGCCATGTCTATGCATCCTTGCTCTGCGCCGCCAGCGCCAAGTTCGGGGATGATTTGCATTATTGTTGGTTGCGAAGAGTTCTTATTCATATATTCTAAGTTATAGCATTTTTCATTTCAGGGAAGGAAAATATATGACTATTTCTTATTTTGCCAGTGATAATGGTGATAATCTTGCTTATGTGCATTTTGCTGCAACCGGTGAGGGTAGAAAACTGCCAGCAGTTATGTTTATGGGGGGCTTTAAGTCAGATATGGAAGGCACTAAGGCTTTGTTTTTTGAACGGCAGTGTCGCGCGCGTGGGCAAGAGTTTTTGCGCTTTGATTATTTTGGCCATGGTAAGTCGAGTGGTGAGTTTGTAAATGGTACTATCGGATCATGGAAGCAAAATGCCATGGATATTCTTGATAACATTATAGAGCGTGATGTTATATTGGTTGGCTCGTCTATGGGCGGGTGGATAGCTCTGCTTTTATTACTGGGGGGTAATGTGTGTATTAAAGGGGTTGTCGGTATTGCGGCCGCTCCTGATTTTACTAAAGATATAGAAAGCCAAATGGGGCAGGATGATCGTGATATGATGGTTAGGCTAGGGCGCTTAGAAGTCCCTAATGATTATAGTGATGAGCCGTATATATTTACCAGAGAATTGCTCGAAGATGGTAGTAAGCAGAGCGTTCTTGATAAAACACATGCAGTATCAGTTCCCATTACTCTTATCCAAGGTAAGAAGGATGCATCGGTTGAGTGGGGTAAGGCCTTAAAGATACAGGATTGCTTTCAAGGTGATAGGGTAAATATCATATTCATTGATGATGGTGATCACAGTTTATCACGTGATCAAGACTTAGCTGTAATTAATAAGGCTATAACGGATATTTGTTAAGGTCCTTTATTTACGGCTATATTGTTTTTTATTGACTTTTCTGCCTGCTGATGAGGAATCGCTATTGCTTGATCTACCGCCAAAAATAAAGCCGAATATTAAACTCATAATGAATATAAATGCAGCGAAGCCACCAAAGACAAAAATGGCAGTTTGCTCAAGAATAAAACCAATCACTTTGTGTGCTTCGCTTGTTTTTTCCATAGCGCTACTTTTTTTGAGTTGTGTTACAACATCTTTCTTATGTTCTTCGCTTGTTTGTGTGAAGCTCTCAGCATAGGTAGGTTGTTTTATATTGCTTGGTGATTGTGTTTCTTGTGTCATGTTGTTGTGAATTGTTATGTCTGGTGTTAAATCTGCGGCAATACTATTAACTTCACTAAGCTTAATTTTCCACTGATCATGGCTTTCTTTATGGTATTTGCTCCATAATGCGCCAATATCAGACAGGCGAAATCCTTTTCTCTGATCTTGTGTAAAGATATATATATCATGCCCTAATGTTGCAAAAAACGGTATTAGGATTATAAAAAATAGAAACTTACGCATGATAAAATCTTTCGGATCTAGTTTGAATTATTTTTGTATCTTAACAGTGAAATATTTCTTTGCAAAGCAGGTACTTGTGTTTTTATAAAATAAGCTCTACATTGCGCCAATTCATATGCCTTTTTAGGTATAAAGATTATGATGGAGACGTGGCCGAGTGGCTTAAGGCGCACGCTTGGAAAGCGTGTTAGGGTTTATAGCCCTACGCGGGTTCGAATCCCGCCGTCTCCGCCATTTACCTGTCTTTCATCATATCCCCTTATCCATGATTATATACCATACGCCTTGATTTAAAAGGGTTTGCTGTCTATGTTTGTATATCAATGCTTTTTATCATGTTTCCCTATCAACTAAAAAAGGGGGCATGTTTGGGGGCATTAAATAATATGTAGATAAGAGATGCCCCCAAATGAAGCTTAAAGACAGTGAATGCAAGAACGCCAAGGGTAAAGCCAAGCCATACAAGCTAGGTGATGGAAAAGGCTTATATTTGGAAGTAACCCCTAGTGGCTCTAAATATTGGCGTTTGAAATACCGCATTGATAATAAAGAAAAGCGTTTATCAATAGGCGTTTATCCAGCCGTTACCCTTAAACAGGCACGTGATGCCATGCTAAAAGCGAAAGAGTTAATAGCTTTAGGCATTGACCCCTCCCTTGATAAGCAAAAAAAGAAAGCATTGTCCAAGGTTAGTAATACCAATACTTTCGAAGCTGTACCATATATTTACTCCCCCTATAAAAATTACATGCGATGAGCGCTGATACGTACGCTGCACGATTGGTGCGCCCACATTATGAACAGCGTTAATTTTTTTGTTGTGAATACGCATGAGCTATGCGACACTATTAAATGAACACTGTTAAATTAATAGTGTTTTAATGTTTGTTAGGTAAATATACTAGGTTGGAGCCATATTGTTTGGGCTATCTTGTAAATAATATATACTTACCTTTAAGTGGAGTTATTAATAAT
Organism: Alphaproteobacteria bacterium; assembly: GCA_030639165.1. Lineage (GTDB taxonomy): Bacteria > Pseudomonadota > Alphaproteobacteria > Micavibrionales > Micavibrionaceae > UBA1672. The sequence continues at coordinate 24,148 of DAOWDF010000114.1, read as the reverse complement.
GTTTGCTGTTAGAGTTTGTTTGGTTTTATTTTTTGTAATATCTCTAGGTAATTTTGCGCAGGCTGCGGATAAAAAAGAGACGGTTGTTATATTGCACGGTATAGCCAGAACCAGCAGTTCTATGATTAATGTTGAAGATTATTTGCAAAGCGCAGGTTATAAAACTTTAAACATCACATACCCTTCAACTGATAATAATATTGATGGTATAGCAAAATATTTAAGGTCTAAATTTTTAACAGAAGAATTTTGGCGTAGCGCAGGGCAGGTGCATATAGTTACTCACTCTATGGGAGGGCTTGTGGCTAGGCGTTATCTTGATAATTATAAGGATATAATTCCAGAACATAGTTTGGGGCGTGTTGTGATGCTTGCGCCTCCTAATGGTGGTAGTGAGGTGTCTGATCTGATTCACAATATAGCGCCTTATAAATGGTATTATGGTTCTGCGGGAGATGAGCTTACTACGGAGGCTCAGTCTAAAAATAAAAGTGATATATATTATGATTTGGGCATTATAGCAGGAACCAAGGAGTGGCCTTACTTTGTTGCTGCTTTTGTTACGCCTGGCAAAAGTGATGGCCGTGTAACGGTTGAAAAGACAAAGCTGGAAGGTATGAAAGATCATGTAAGTGTGAACGGTACTCATACTTTTATAATGGATAAGACAGATGTGCATATACAAATAGCTCAATTCCTAAAAAACGGGGTATTCAACCATGAAAAATAAAGGGCTAGCGCAAATATCTATGGCTGTTTTGCCGGGCTGGCGAAAATATTATGATATATACTTCTATGCTGGTTGGCGCATACAAAAAAATGAGGTTAATTGCCGTTATCGTGTTCTTAGCCCTACAGGTAGGACATGGAAGAAACAAACAAAAGAAGAGTGTTTGTCCGTTATTGATGAGCGGAGGGAGCGCGGTCTTTCTCCACGTAATAGTCACCTAGTTATTATAGTTCCTGGTCTTAATAATATAATTTCTACTTTTTCCTCTATGGAGAAGGGGTTAAGGGATCGTGGTTATGAAACCTTAATCTGGAATTTTGCAAGTAATCGTGCAGATAGTGTTGGGCATGCTGATAGGCTTTCTTCACTGATAGGAGATCTTGAAGGGGTGGAGAAGGTATCTTTTGTTGCACATAGTATGGGCGGCCTAATAGTAAGGGCGCTGCTGGCTAAAGATCATGAATGGTATAGCCGCCTTGAACTTGGTAATATAGTCAATATAGCTTCGCCGCATGGTGGATCATTTGTTGCTGATTTGGTTAGTGAACAGCCACAGTTTAACGGTTTGTTTGAGTGGGTTTGTGGTCGTGCTGGCTATGACTTAACAACTAAAGGGGCTGGGGAACTACCGCCTGTGAAAGTTCCTATAGGGGTTATGATTGGGGGGACAGGCAATAAGCTAGGTCTAAACCCATTGGCTGGACAAGATAATGATGTTGTTGTTTCAAGGGATTCCGCGCAAATTGAGCTTGCTGCTGATTTTATACAAGTCAAAGGAAGCCATACCTTGATGCTTTGGGGTAGGCAAACTGTGAAGCAAGCCATTTATTTTATAGAAAACGGACAATTTTTGCATGTAGATGCCTCTGAAAGGCATTAGGAATTTGAAAGGGTAGAATTATGAGTAAAAGTAATCAATTTGCATTATTAAATGATAAGCGGTTTTTACCGTTATTTGTCACCCAGTTTCTTGGGGCGTTTCATGATAATTTGTTTAAAAATGCGTTGGTCGTATTATTGCTTTATGGGGTAGGTACAAGCTATGTAGAAAATCAGGAGCTGTTGGTTACTTTGGCCGCTGGGTTATTTATTCTACCGTTTGTATTATTTTCTGCGCTGGGCGGGCAGCTTGCCGATAAATTTCCGAAGCACCGCGTAATAAGGATAATTAAGCTCGCAGAGATAGCTATTGCTTTGCTTGGGGCAGCAGCAATCCTAAGCGGGTCTATAGTCTTGTCATTTATGGTGTTATTTGCGCTTGGAACGCAATCTGCGTTTTTTGGGCCAAGTAAATATTCTATTTTACCGCAACATCTGGAAGATGATGAGCTGATAGGCGGGAATGCTTTGCTTAATACAGGCACGTTTTTGGCTATTTTGCTGGGTACTATTGCGGGCACTGTTTTAATTACATTGGGCGCGGGTAAGCTGCTTGTTTGTGGGTTGCTTGTTTTATGCGCTTTAAGCGGTTATTTGGCTAGCCGTTTTATACCAGAAGCACTGCCGAAAGCTGCTGATTTGAAGTTAAATTTTAATCCCGTAACTGAAACCGTTGATATTTTGAAGCAGACATTTAGTCAAAAGCGTAATGTCGTGCGGGCAATTATAGGCGTTGCTTGGTTTTATTTTCTGGGCGGTATGTTTATGGCGCAGATGCCTAATTATGTTGGCGGTACATTAGGAGCTAATGAATATGTTCTGGCATTCTTTCTTGCTATATTTTCTATAGGTATTGCTGTTGGTGGGCTGCTTAATAATCGCTTGTTGAGGGGGCGGGTTGAGGCGATTTATGTGCCGCTAGCCGCGCTCGGCATTACTATTTTTTCTATTGATTTATATTTTGCCAATGGCTCTGTTGCTGGGTTTTCCGAAGATCTGTTGAGTATAAATGTATTTTTAGGTGAGGTTTCTAACTGGCGGATTGTAATTGATATATCAATGATTGCCCTATGTGGAGGCCTGTTTGTTGTGCCTTTAAATACGATGATCCAGCATTACACAGCGGAGGATATGCGCGCGCGCGTTTTGGCGGGTAGTGCTATCATGAATTCTTTATTTATCGTTGCATCTTCGGCTATATCTGCTGTTTTGATATTGAAGGGTTGGGAAATAAGAGAGCTGTTTTTGGCCTTTGCCGTTATGAATGCATTTGTTGCTATTTATATATGTAAGTTGCTGCCTGATTATTTATTTAAAAGCTTATTACAAGGGCTTTTCAAGCTGCTTTATAATGTTGAAGTAGTGGGGCTTGATAATTTTGAAAAGGCAGGTAAGCGCGCAGTTATTGTAGGTAATCACGTGTCGTTGCTTGACCCGCCATTATTGGCTGCCTTTTTGCCTGGTCGCCCGATGTTTGCGGTGAATAGTCATGTTGCAAACTGGGTTTGGGTGAGGCCGTTTTTAAAGTTGGTTGATACTTTTCCGCTTGATCCAACAAATCCATTTTCCTTGAAAGAGCTTATCCGCAAAGTTGAGGGAGGTCGCCAAGTCGTGATTTTTCCTGAAGGCCGTTTGACCGAAACCGGCGCTTTGATGAAGGTTTATGATGGCCCCGGTATGATTGCTGATAAGGCAGATGCGGTTATATTACCGATAAGGCTTGATGGGGTTCAGCATACTTTCCTTGCTCGTCTTAAGGGTAAGGTTCCAATGCGGAGGTTTCCTAAGATCACTATTACAATTTTGGAGCCGCGCAAATTCAAAATAGATGAAGAAGTTAAGGGTAGGGCGCGCCGCGCTGCAGCAGGGCGTCAGCTTTATGATTTGATGGAAGAGATGATGTTTGTTACTAGCAACAGGAAGCAAACTTTGTATGAGGCGTTACTGGATGCGCATAATATTAATGGCAAGGATGCAATTATAGCGGAGGATATAGAGCGTAAATCCATGAAGTTTAAAAAACTTGTTCGCGGTTCTGTTGTTATTGGGCGTGAGCTATCTGCTGTGACAGAAAAGGGAGAGAATGTGGGGCTTATGCTTCCTAACTCTATCGGGGCGATTACAAGTTTCTTTGCCTTGCAGGCATATGGCAGAGTTCCTGCGATGCTTAATTTTTCTGCTGGGGTGAAATCTCTGCTTTCGGCTTGTGAAACTGCAAGTGTGAAAACGGTTCTAACTTCCAAGCGTTTTGTAAAATTGAGCCGTATGGAAGATGTTATTGAGGAGCTGGAGAAGCATACTAAAATTATTTATCTGGAAGATATAATTAAGGGCATTGGGTCTTTTGATAAGGCTGTTGCTTTATTAGCATCCGCCGCCAAGATTCATAAAAAGCAAAAAATTAACCCAGAAGATCCGGCGTTGATTTTATTTACTTCCGGATCTGAGGGTATGCCAAAAGGGGTTGTGCTAAGCCATAATAATATTATGAGCAATATAGTGCAGTTATCATCTAGGGTTGATTTTAACAATCAGGATATAGTGTTTAATTGCTTGCCGATGTTCCATTCTTTTGGTCTGACTGGCGGGACTTTGCTGCCAATACTTTCTGGTGTAAAAACTTTCCTTTACCCTAGCCCGCTGCATTACCGCATAGTGCCAGAGCTGGTGTATTCTTCTAATGCTACCATTATGTTTGGAACCGATACGTTTCTTAATGGATATGCACGTAAGGCTAATACTTATGATTTCTACCGTATGCGCTATATTTTTGCAGGAGCGGAAAAGGTCAAGGAAGAAACGCGCAGGCTTTATATGGATCGTTTTGGGGTTCGGGTTTTAGAGGGCTATGGAGCGACAGAGACGTCTCCTGCGCTGGCACTTAACTCGCCGATGCATATGAAAGATGGCTCGGTTGGTAGGTTGTTGCCTGGTATTGAATATAGGCTGGAAGAGGTCGCAGGAGTAGATAAGGGCGGACGCTTATTTGTGAAAGGCCCTAATGTGATGCTTGGTTATTATAGGGATGATAACCCTAGTGTATTGGAACCGCCTGAGGATGGTTGGTATGATACTGGAGATATAGTTGATATTGATGATCAGGGCTATGTGGTAATTTTAGGGCGCGCTAAGCGCTTTGCAAAAATTGCAGGTGAGATGGTGTCTCTGACTAGCGTTGAGGCAATGGTGCAGGCTATTTACCCAGAGGAGCAGCATGCCGTGGTGAGTATTCCTGATGCACGTAAAGGTGAGCAGCTTATATTTGTTACTACGAAAAAAAATGCAAATAAAAAAGAGCTGTCAGCTTATGCGGCGGAAAATGGGATTACCGAGCTATCTGTTCCTAAAACAATTATGGAGACTGATCATATACCAGTGCTTGGAAGCGGTAAGACGGATTACAAGGCTGTTCAGCTGTTTGTTGAGGAAAGGCTTATCAAGGCGGCTTGATTTTTCTGATGATTATAATTGTTATTTCGTATATATTATGCGTGTACAATATTTAATAATAATGATTTACAAATGCTATTGGCTCTTATTAAATTGATATCGTTATGTATATAGTACTTGTGTGGGTGGTTTAGTGAAAATATTTTTATTGGCTAAATGGATATTGCAAATTATAGCATTATCTCTGATTTACTTTGCCTTTGGCCAGCTTGGGCTTTTGCTGACTGTACCCCCAGAGATTGGAAGTATTGTGTGGCCTGCCTCTGGCGTTGCGCTGGCAGCAATATTGTTGTTTGGATATAAGATTTCGCTAGGTGTTTTTTTTGGGGCTGCGCTAACTAATTATTATATTGCAATTGATGCTGGTAATGACCTTCTATCTAATACTTCTTTATGCCTTTTGTTTATTGTGTCTAGTGGTGCAACTTTGCAGGCTATTTGTGGTAGCTTTTTGATTAAGAAATATATTAAATTTCCAACACCATTAGAGCAAGAAAAGGATATCTTTAACTTTCTATTCATGGGGGGGGTGGTTAGTTGTATTATTTCAGCTTCATTTGCCATGATAGCATTGTTGCTTGCAGGGGTTATTAATCCGGAAGATTTTTTTCTAAGTTGGGGGAAGTGGTGGCTTGGTGATACTGTGGGTGTGATGGTTTTTATGCCGTTGATAGTAGTGGGTCTTGCGAAGAAAAATATAATAGAGATGAAACGTCGAGTTTCTGTCATATTACCTGTTTTAATATTGTTCTGTTGTGTCGTCATAGTCTTTATAAGTTCACGGAATTTTGAGAATAATGTTATTAGCACTAGGTTTGAGCAACGTGCGGATAATATGTCCCTAGAATTACAAGAGCATTTCACACATGCTTTTGACTTATTGCATTACATTCAACGATTTTATGAAAGCTCTAGCTATGTAGAGAGAGTAGAATTTAAAAAATTTGTTGATTTATTTCTAGAGTATAATAAAGGAGTAAAGTTATTATCATTTAACTCCTACGTATTAAGTGATGAATTAGAATCTTTTGTTAGGTCTGTACAAGCTGAAGGGTTTGCAGAGTTTAGTATCAAAAATCCATATGATCAGTTGATGTATGATGAGGATATAAACGAAGAAGGCCATGTTATAGTAAATTACATTGAGCCATATGAAAATAATAAGCAATATTTTGGAGCAGATATAACCTTTGATAGAAAACAACGAGAGGCTTTTATTAGGGCGCGTAATACTGGAGATATAACGATTACTTCAAAAATAAGCTTTATGAATGGGGGAGAAACTGAAGATGGTATATTTGCATTTGCCCCTGTATATGCAAATGGAGGCGCTCAAGGCCAGAATTTAAAAGGCTATGTATCGGCTTTATTTTTTATGGATGATTTGATTGATGTTATTTTAAGGGATTTAGAATATTCAGGCATAAAAATTCTTTTGCATGATGAGAGTGACCGTGGCTTGGATTTTTCACTTTATGAAGATGAACTATATTCAGGATTTATGGAGTTAGAGCGTAAATTTGAGGTTGGGGGGCGTTTATGGGGTATACATCTTAGTCTTACAGAAGATTATATGATTTCTGAGCAAGGCTGGAATCCATGGGTTATCTTAATATTAGGATCATTATTTAGTACGTTACTATGTGTATTTTTACTGTTTATTACTGGTAGAACATCTGCGGTAAATCAGCTTGTAGGTGAGCAGACTGAAAAACTACAAAAACATGCATATGAGTTGGAAAAAGCAAAGGTGAATGCTGAATATTCTGCAAAAGCTAAAAGTGATTTTCTAGCTAATATGAGTCATGAAATTCGTACACCTATGAATGGTGTTATAGGAACGGCTAGTTTAATTGCGGATACTGATCTAAATGAGAAGCAGCAAAATTATGTACGAACAATTCAAAATTCAGGCAGGGCGTTGCTAGTTATTTTAAATGAAATACTAGATTTTAGTAGTTTGGAGGCAGGGAAGATAAAGATTATAAATGAGCCTTTTGATATTTATCATTGTGTTGATGAGGTACATCATCTTTTCTTAACTCCAATGCAAGAAAAAGGGTTGGATTTAAAACTGAAATACGATGATTTACCAGAGTATATTGTAGGTGATAAAGGTCGTATAAGGCAGGTGGTTATTAATCTGTTAAATAATGCGATGAAGTTTACTGATGAGGGGGCTATTTCTCTTGAGGTGTTAGTGTTTAGTGATGACAATGGCGATGAATATATTAAATTTATCGTTGGGGATACAGGCTCTGGAATTCCTGAAGGTAAATATGAACAATTATTTAAGGCATTTTCACAAGTGAACCCTTCCTCTGTTCGAAATGCTGGTGGAACGGGTTTAGGGCTATCAATTTGTAGTGCTTTAGTTGAAATGATGGGCGGGGTTGTTGAGCTTAGTAGTGTTGAAGGTGAAGGATCGGAATTTTGGTTTTCTATACCGTTACTTATTCCAACAGATAAGGAGTTGGAAAACTTAACCAATAAAAATATTAAAAATCAAATATTATTAGATTCTACATTTTATGAAGCTCGTGTTTTATTGGTTGAAGATGTGGCTGTTAATGTATTTGTAATTACAGAGATGCTTGAGGGGTATGGTTGTGTAGTTGATAATGCGGTAAATGGAGAAATTGCCGTTGAGATGGCAGGTGAAGAAGATTATGATATTATATTTATGGATTGTCATATGCCTGTAATGGATGGGTTTGAGGCTACTCTTGAGATACGTAAGTGTGATGAAAATATCCCAATAATTGCCCTTACTGCTAATGTATTGAGTGCAGAAAAAGGTAAGTGCTATTCTGTTGGCATGAATGACTTTATATCTAAGCCTGTTGTAAAAGAGGATTTTTCTTTAATACTCAATAAGTGGCTACTGGAGTTGGCTCATGATTCCTCTAGGGTCGATTCAGTGGGTAAATAATGCTATGGCATTTTCTTGTAACTATTAGGTGGTTATATACGAACTCTGGTGTAGATGGTTAAATAATAGAGTTTATTTCATGAAAGAAAAATTTATTAATTCCCGTATCACATCAAATGGTGAGAAGCGTGCATGGGTGGATTTAACCGCGCTTAAGACGTTGTGGTTTAATACTGGGACGCTGTGCAATTTAGCGTGCGCTAATTGCTATATAGAGTCTACGCCGAAGAATGATGCTCTTGTTTATTTGACATTTGCCGAAGCTTTGGAATATTTGGATGAGATCAAGCAGGATAATATTGCGGTTGAAGAGATTGGAATAACTGGCGGTGAGCCATTTATGAATCCTGATATTATTAGAATAATGGAGGAGAGCCTCAAGCGCGGTTTTAAACTGCTGGTTCTTACCAATGCTATGCGCCCTATGATGAAGTGCGAGGGGGAGTTATTGCGCCTTAAGGGCGAGTATGGCGATCAAATGACATTACGTGTTTCTATCGATAATTTTAAGCAAGAATTGCACGAGGAAGAGCGCGGGGATAAATCATGGAAGCCGATGATGCTGGGTATAAAGTGGCTTTCTGACAATGGTTTTAATATAGATATAGCGGGGCGCACTCGCTGGGGAGAAGATGAGGCAGAGTTGCGAGATGGCTTTGCTGCGTTTTTTAAAGAGCATAATATTAAAATCAACGCCCATGATCAAAAGCAGTTAATGTTATTCCCCGAGATGGAAGGAAATATAGATGTTCCTGAAATAACTACGGCGTGTTGGGATATACTGGGCGTTAATCCTGATGATATGATGTGTAGTAGCTCGCGCATGGTGGTAAAGCGCAAGGGCGATGATAAACCATCAGTTCAGGCTTGTACCTTGCTCGCCTATGATCAGCAATTCAATATGGGGTCTACTCTAAAAGAGGCATCGAGAGCTGTGTATTTAAACCATCCGCATTGCGCTAAATTCTGCGTTCTTGGTGGCGGATCATGTTCAGCTTAAAAGCTCGCTAAGCTTTGATTTTAATATTTGGTAAGTATCTTCAAAGGCTGCTGCTTTTTCGGTTAGGCCTGTTACGCTGGCGGGGTCAGCCATTGGCCAGTGGAGGCGTTTTGGCTCTCCATTTCCTAGCCAAACAGGGCAGTCACTCGCTGCATTATCACAAACGCTGATCAGTAGATCAATCTTTGGCGCACTGCTCTTGGTGAACTCATCAATGTTTTTGCTATATAAGCCGTGTGTTGAGTTGCCATGATTTTTTAGCGTAATAATAGCAGCAGGATTTACCTCTCCCACTGGCTTGCTGCCTGCACTATAGGCGATGCCTTGTCCTGCTAATAATTCATTGCATATGACCTCGCCTAAAATAGAGCGCGCAGAGTTACCGGTGCAGAGAAATAATATATTCATTATTTATTGCCCCATAGTGCATTTACCCGTTTGTCGCGACCACAGCCTCCGCGATATAATTTATAGCGGAAGGGGTGGGTTTCATGATAATCTTGGTGGTAATCTTCTGCGTCATAGAAGGTATCTGCTGGTAGAATTTCAGTTACAATTTTTTTGCCTAGTAGCTTTGCGGCGGTTTCTTTTGACTTTATAGCAATTTGTTCTTGCTCATCATTTATATAGAATATGCCCGCGCGATATTGCGATCCCTTATCACAAAATTGTCCATTTGTATCAAGCGGATCAATATGTTTCCAAAAATAATCCATTAGCTCTTTATAGCTAATGCGCGCGGGGTCGAATGTTATTTTAACCGCTTCGTAATGATTTGTGCCGCCATGTGATACTTTTTTATAATCTGCGTCTTCTGCGCTGCCGCCGATATATCCTGAAACGGTAGATGTTACTCCGTCCAGCTTATCAAAGTCGGATTCTACGCACCAGAAGCAGCCGCCTGCGACAATGGCTGTTTCTTGAGTATTAGCTTTGGCTTCTATAGACATGAACACCCCCATAATTAAAATAAGTAATAAACGCATTGCAACCTTACCCCTTTTTCTTGAAATTTAAGGCTACACCATTATTGCAGTAGCGCAGGCCTGTCGGTTTTGGGCCATCCTTAAATATATGCCCTTGATGGCCGCCACAGCGCGCGCAATGGTATTCGGTGCGCGGGTAGAACATTTTATAATCTGCTCTGGTTTCTATATGGTCTTTGAAGCCATCGAAAAAGCTAGGCCACCCTGTGCCGCTATCAAATTTTTGATCCGAGGTAAACAGCTCCAAGTCACAGCCTGAGCAATGAAACACTCCGTCGCGTTTCTCCTTGTTGAGGGGGCTGGTGAAAGGCCTTTCTGTAGCTTCCTTGCGTAGAACCTGAAATTGTTCATCGCTTAGGCGTTTTTGCCATTCTTCATCGCTTAAAACCAGTTTTTCTGTCATGGCCGCTAAAACCTTTCCAGCGCTTGTCGCTATTATAAATCCAGTAGTTAATAATCCTATTATAAAATTTCTGCGGTTTAAATTTTTACCCATAAATTAGCCTCCTGCACAGTCATTCGCTTTATTTTCCAAGGAAGTTACCCACTTTATTACGGATTGCTGCTCAGGGCTAGTATTTGCAGGCATTTCAGCCAATATAGATGTCAGGTTATCTATTGTATCAACATCGGTTAATATTGGTAGGTGCGCAGGTTTTGAGGGTAGGGCGGCCGCAAGGCATTCGCGGGTGGCGGGATCACTCCACGGCGTGTTAGTCCATATATTAGGGTCAATTGGCTCTCTTCCGCCAAATAGGTAGTAACCGCCATCGCTTGCTCCCCCAATGACAAAATCATTGTTATCAAGCGCGGCTATGGCTTTATTTATTATATCAGGGGAAATTTGAGGGGCATCGGCACCGATAAGAATTGCCTTATCATGAGTTTTAAGTAGGGATCTATAAATATGATTTTGGCGCTCTCCTAAACAGCCATCACCAGTATATATATTATCAAATTCAGACCATAATGGATTATCTATTCCATCGATTTCTCCTACAGCCCAAAAGGGTTTTGCCTCTGTATTTATTATAGTGCGCTCAACAGCCTTGACGCTAAGTTGGTAAAACTCTAGTGCTTTATCTTTGCCTATTGTCGCGGCTAGCCGTGTTTTTACAGGCGATAGGTCAGGGGTTTTAACAAATATAGCAATAGCTGCGCTCATATCTTAATCCTTAAAAGTTTAAGTAATTGCCATTGTCTTATCATTGTTAGTTTGAGCCAGCCTTGCTGCTTATATTTACGTGAACTGGTGAGTAGTTTTGAGGGGATGTTTTGGAGCTTTATCCCAAAGTTTTTTGCCGTTAATACAAATATAAGATCCTCTCCATAAGGCACATCTTCGCGATAGCCGCCGATTTTATCAAATAGTGTTTTAGAGATGCATATACCTTGATCACCATAGGGCATGCTAAAAACTCGTGAGCGGATATTTGCTCCCCATGCATTTATATTTGTGGCAAAACCACCATCAAATGCGAGGTTAAAATAACGTAGGGATTCTGAATTTTCCTGTAACGACATTTCAAGAGCCTTTAGATTATCTAATGATACTCTACTATCTGCATGCAAAAACCATAGATATTCTCTTGTAGCTTTGCTTGAGGCAGAGTTCATGCTTTTGGCTCTAGTAATTCCGGATGAGGTTATTATTTCAGCATCAGCGCACTCTAAATCATTAAGTAATATACCTAGTCTGGTTTCATTGCTTGCTGTCGGGATTATTATGCTGACATTATCTAACAACATGCTCCACCAGAATTAGTTTCATCGTTTGAAGTAGGGCTAGGGGATGCACAATCGAACTCTCCATAGTGAGTTGAGAAATCACCTTCAATGCGGAAATGCTCGGCAAATCTAGTCTGGCTTAGTATGTTTGCAGTATTGCCGCATACGGGGACTGGCATGCCAGTTTTGAACTCGTGATGATCGTCAAGCGTAAAGCTATGCTTGCATTCTGGGATTGTTCCTTTGTAATACGCTACGTGCCCATAATTCTCGCAGATATCTTCTAGATCAACTTTAAAGGCGCGCACAGTGGTGGAATAGAAATCTATCATCCCTGCTTTTGCTTCGACTTCTGCATCATCTAAAGTCATTTGGCGATTGGCTGTGACGCGCACATCGGCCATGCCTATTTTTGCCATCATACGACGAAAATCATGAGTGTACATCGCTCCGCCCAAGCACTCGCCTAGTAATGTTTTATCTATTTGTAGGGCTTGTGGTATGCGCCTGCCTGCGAATACATCGGAGAAATATAGCTCGCCGCCAGGTTTCAAAACTCTATAAATCTCGCTAAATGTTTTTTCTTTATCGGCGGAGAGGTTAATAACGCAATTAGATATAACAATATCAACGCTTTCATCTTCTATGCCTGCGGTTTTTAAATCCTCGATATAGCCCTTAACGAATTTAACATTTGGTCTGTTAAACCCGAATTTATCCATGTGCCAACCAAGATATTGATTGGCCACAGATAGTTGCTCATCGGTCATATCAACGCCGATCACATTGCCATTTTCTCCGACAATCTGACTTAGTAAAAAGGCATCACGACCAGTGCCGCATCCTAAATCAAGCACGGTGCAGCCCTTCGCAGCTAATGGCAGCGGCGAGCCACAGCCATAGAATTTTTCCTGCACGGTATCATGCACATTCTTTAGTAAATCGCGTACATGCATTGGCGGAGCTTCGAGAGGGCAGCAGGCGCTTGTCTTTAAATCATCTTTAGTATCAAGTATTTGTCCGTAATAATCTTTAACGTCATCAATTATTTGTTGTGTCATTTTTGTTTTCTCTTTTTAAAGTATACTTGCGATTAAATAAATTATAGCTGCCAATATGGCTGCGATTGGCGCGGTTACAACCCAAGCGAACAGCATAGATTTAACTGTCGCCATATTCAATCCTTTTCCATTTGATAACCCAATGCCCATAATTGATGATGAGGATACGTGGGTGGTCGATACGGGCAAGCCAAAACGGCTAGCTCCTATAACCAAAAATGCTGAGACTAAATTAGCAGAAAATCCTTGTTCATGGTTCATTTTTGTAACTTTAAACCCTAAGACTTCGGTTATATTACGGCCTGCAATCCAGCTACCTGCGCCCATAGACAGCGCGCCCAAAGTGAATAGCCAAACGGGTGCAACAAGTTGTTCCAGCATTAAAAAGGGCATAACAATGGCAATTAATTTCGGCGTATCATTAAGTCCGCGTGAAAATGAAAGAAGCCCGCTGGTCAGCCAATGTAAGTGGTTTACTGAAAGGGATACTCCGTGAGTTAAGCCTGCTTGCGTGCTATCGCATTTGCAAATAAGGCAATCGTCTAATGGCTCTTGCGCGCCGTTTCTTGCGTTAACAAATGCAAATTTTGGCACAGGGGTTAAGCATATACGCAAGCCATTAATGTTGCGTGCGGTTTTTTCTAATGTTGGTAATAATACCCAAGCCAAGCCAATCGCCATAAATGGGCTAGCCAATAATGGCAAAGCAATTTTCTTCCAGATCGTTGGCCAGTCAATGCCTGTTATTCCGTATGCGATTAGTCCCGCGCCTACAAGACCGCCAACAACTGCGTGAGTGGTGGATACCGGCCATTTGCGCCAAGTAGCTAGCCCTACCCATAAAATAGGTGCAATGGATATGGCTAAAGCTGTTGGCAGGTAAAATTCATGGGCTTCGACATATATTGAGCCGCTGATATTCTTTATTATAGCGCCGCCCCAATAAAGGCCAGAAAATGCGCCGGCAACTGTCCAGATTGTTCCCCATGCAATTGCTCCGCGAACCGAGCTTAGTCCAGATCCAGCTAATGTTGCTATACCTTTTGATACATCATTGGAGCCATTGGCAAATGATAGTAAAAATAACAATCCAGCGGCCATAAATGCTAATGATAGATCCATGATTATTCCTTATATAAATATCTCCATAAAGGGTATTTCGCAAAATTATAAGGCAAGGTTACAATGGTTTTTTGTAACTATGTTTGTAGAGCAGCGAATGTGATCATAACAGATTATTTTGGAAAGAGTAGAAAAATGAAAGTTATAAAATGCTGGCTGCCTTTGGTTATTATTATAGGAATGATCGCGAGTGCTTGGGCCTCTGGCCTCATGGAGCTGGTAAGTCTTGATGCAATAAAGCAGCAGCGGGGAGAGCTTTTGAGCCTAGTAGAGGCGCATCCTGTATTGAGCGTTTTGGCGTTTGTTGCGATATATGCAGGCGCTGTGGCTTTGTCGCTTCCGGTTGCAACGGTGCTGACATTGCTTGGTGGTTTCTTGTTCGGAAGCTTGCTTGGTACAGTGGCTATAGTTACGGGAGCAACTTTAGGTGCAACCATATTATTCCTGATAGCACGCAGCGCCTTGGGCGAGACGTTGCGTGATAAATGCGGTTCTTTATATGATAAAGTTGCGGCGAATATGGAAGAGAACGCAATTAGCTATATGTTGTTTATGCGCCTTGTGCCGCTATTCCCGTTCTTCCTAGTTAATATTGTGCCAGCGTTATTTAATGTGCGACTTATCCCTTATGTGCTGACAACTATGATTGGAATTATCCCTGGGACTTTTGTTTATGCGAATGTTGGTAGAGAGCTTGGCACTATTGATTCTTTGGGTGATTTAGCATCGCCGCAAACATTAATGGCATTTACATTGCTGGGGTTATTTGCGCTTATACCTATGATTTATAAGAAGATTAAGGGCAGAAGAAAATCTGTGGCGATGGTGGTTGCCGCGCTTATGGTTATGTCACCGAATGTAATGGCTAGTGATAATTATGATCGATTTTCAACTCTTTATGATGGTTTATTGCAAAGCTATGTATCGCCGAATAGTTCGGCTTTTGTGAATAAGCAATATATGGCTGTTGATTATGATGGCTGGGCAGAGGATAAGCGTCATGGCGAGGCTTTGAAGATTTTGCAGGCAGAAAATGGCGGTGATATGGCATTTTGGATTAATGCTTATAATTTTCTTACCATTGATCTTATTGTTCGTGAAAATGAGCGTGAGACTATCAAGAATCTTGGCTCCATGTTTACAAGCCCATGGAAAAAGCATAGCTGGAAAATTGGCGGTAAGAGCTATACTCTAAATTATATAGAGCATGAAATATTGCGTCCTATGGGCGATGCGCGGATACATTTTGCAATTAACTGTGCATCTATATCTTGCCCTGATCTGCGCGGGGAGGCTTACCGAAGTGAAATACTTGATAAGCAGCTAGAAGAACAGGTTTTACTTACGCTTGGAAATGAGGGGAAGGGGCTGAGTTTAAATGGGAATAACATTAAGATCAGTAAGATTTTTAAGTGGTTTGAGGCAGATTTTAATGGCGGCGATGTTAAAGGATGGCTGCAATCTTATATCTCCCTCAATAAGCAAGTGAAGTTACAATATTTAAATTATGACTGGTCTTTAAATAAGCCAAGTGAAGTTGAGAAATAGACATGACTAATAACATAAATGTAGATCTTTGTATTATTGGCGCAGGCTCGGGCGGGCTATCAGTCGCCGCTGGTGCAGCGCAGCTAGGTCTTAGTACTGTATTAATTGAAGCCGCAGAAATGGGTGGTGATTGTCTGAATACTGGCTGTGTCCCTTCTAAAGCTTTGCTGGCTGCAGGGAAGCGGGCGCAGATTATGCGTAAAGGCGATATTAAAGGCGTAAAAGCGCATGAGCCTGATATTGATTTTGCCGCCGTAAAGGATCATGTCTTTGATACGATAAAAACTATTGAGCCTAATGACTCGCAAGAAAGATTTGAGGGTTTTGGCATTAATGTTATCCGCGCGCGCGGAGAGTTTATTGCTGCGGATACTGTTAAGGCTGGCGATAATATTATCAAGGCACGTTACTTTGTGATTGCAACAGGTTCTAGCGCGGCAGTACCGCCTATAACAGGTTTAGACCAGAGCAAATCTTTCACTAATGAAAATATATTTGAGCTGCGCGAAAAGCCTGAACATTTACTTATTATTGGCGGTGGCCCTATTGGAATTGAAATGGCGCAAGCTCATAGGCGTTTGGGGTGCAAGGTCAGCGTTTTTGATATGGCCTCTATATTGCCACGCGATGATCAGCAAAATGTAGCTATTGTTAAGGCGGCTTTAGAAAATGAAGGTATTAATTTTCATGAGCATGTATCTATAAAAGAAGTTAAGCATAGCGATAATATGGTAGCTTTGGAGATAGAAAAAGATGGGCAGGTTATTGAAGTTGCAGGCTCGCATATTTTAGTTGCGGCGGGGCGCAAGGCTAATACTGGCGGGATTGGTTTTGAAAAAGCAGGAATTGATTTCGATCGAGGCGGTATTAATGTTGATGAGCGTCTGCGGACAAGTGCAAAGAATATTTTTGCTATTGGTGATGTATCTAAAGCTCCACAATTTACGCATGTTGCGGGTTATCATGCAGGAATTATTATTCGTCAAATATGTTTCAAAATGCCTGCTAAGGTGGATTATAAGGCGCTGCCATGGGTAACATATACTGACCCAGAGCTTGCACAAGTTGGTTTAACGGAAGTGGATGCACGCGCAAAATATGGTGATGATAATATCAAGGTGGCCGAGTGGGGCTTTGATGAGAATGACCGCGCTATTGCCGAGCGCATAACTAAAGGTCAGGTTCGCATTATAACTAACAAAAAGGGATTGATACTAGGCGCGTCGATCGTCGGGGCAGGCGGCGGAGAGCTAATCGGCATGTGGGCTTTGGCCATTTCTTCGGGCTTGAAAATTAGCGCTGTAACTTCTATGATTGTGCCATATCCGACTATGGGGGAAGCTAGTAAACGCGCGGCAGGTGCGTGGTATACTCCAAGCTTGTTTAGTGATAAAACGCGACGTGTTGTAAAACTTCTTCAGAGACTCCCGTTTTAAATGGATAATATTATTGAATATAAGGGCTGGATAATTGCAGGGGTATTTATCCTATTTTTTGCGTGGGAGCATTTGCGCCCTGCGATATCTGCGAATAATCAGACATGGCGGCGCATTGCAAAAAACCTATCATTTTGGCCATTAAATATTGGTCTATCGCTCCTGATTATTCTGCCTATAAGCTATTTCGCTAGCCAGCATTTATTGTGGGAGCGTTCAAGCCTTATATTGCTTGATATTATTATACTGGATTTGTTTATTTATTGGTGGCATCGCGCAATGCATGAGCTTTCGTTTCTATGGCGGTTTCATGAAGTTCACCACCTTGATGAGCATTTAGATACTACTTCTGCGGTGCGGTTTCATTTTGGTGAGGTGTTTTTTTCCAGCTTAGTACGTGCTGTGGTTATTATGGTTTTTGCTGTTCCGTTTTCATCTATCGTGATATTTGAAACACTGGTGATGAGCTTTGCGCTGTTTCATCATTCAAACATAAAAATTCCTGAATTAGTTGATAATATACTATCTAAAATCATTGTAACGCCAAATATACACTGGGTGCATCATCACGCTGTGCGTAAAGATACAGACTCTAATTATGGCACAATTTTTAGCTTTTGGGATCGTGTTTTTAAGACAAAGAGCGCGACGAGAAGGTTTGATGCAATGAAGATTGGCGTAGAGGGCAGAAAAGATGTTAGGTTCTTGCGATTGTTGGTTAAACCATTTTTGAGAATAAAATAATGATATTAGATAAATTTCCAAGTACAGATGAATTTTATAAGAATTATTGGGGTAAGAGGCCATTTGTTGTGCGTGGTGCTATTCCTGCGGATGTAATTGACGGTTTGATTGATGGTGATAGCTTGGCTGGCTTGTCATTGGAAGAAGAAATTCGATCGCGCATTGTTACTACTGTGCCAGATGGGGGTGAGTGGGGGTGCGAGCATGGCCCGTTTGATGAGGAAAAGTTTTCTACTCTAGGGGATGAGGGGTGGAGTTTACTCGTGCAAAATGTTGAACAATATCACACAGATACGGCAAATTTATTGCAGTATTTTAACTTTTCACCGCGCTGGCTTATGGATGATATAATGGTGAGCTATTCCGAAAAAGGCGGCTCTGTTGGCCCGCATACTGATAGCTATCACGTGTTTTTGGTGCAAGGCATAGGTAAGCGCCAGTGGAAGATAGCGCGCACCGCCTTGGACGTTGATAGTGCAGAATATGTAGATAGTCAGGAGCTAATAATTTTAAAGGACAGCTTTGACGGCATTGAGGTCGAAATGTCAATTGGAGATGTTTTGTATATACCGCCACATTTTGCGCATGAAGGCGTAACAACGCAAAGTGCGATGACATTTTCGGTTGGGTTTTTGGGGCCTAAATTATCTGACATGATGGTGGCATATGGCCATTACCTTGAGCAATGTGAGATCTCAAGGCTGGATGATCGCTATTCAGGCCAGGGCCTAGATGGTTCTAGCGCAGCTTTTACTATTGATGGCTGTGCGCGTGATGTGGTGCGCGATGGTTTGGTTGGAATGTTGCATTCTGATGATTTCTCGCGTTGGATGGCAGAATATTTCTCTGCACCATCGCATGAGGAAGTGCAGGATGTTGAGGCTAGGGATGTGCAATTATCGGCTAATGATTTGCTTGGTTATTTGCAAAACGGAGGCGTTTTAGTACGCCCAGAGCATGTGAAGCTTGCGATAGTTACTTCTGATGACGGATCAATAAACTTGGCGGCGTTTGGTAAAATTGTGCCTGTCCCTAAAGTTTTTGTAGAATTTATACCATGGCTTAGTGATAGTCGCTTGATATCTATGGCGGATATAGATGGTTTAGATGATAAGGGTAATCTTATGAAAGTTGTGACCTATATTTATAATAAAAATATATTGGAAAAGGCTTGAAATCTGGCGCTGGCGGAGTATTGTGCACTTAATTATAAACCTTAAGGAGTAAATACCATGGCTGATGCTTATGAAATTTCAGAAGATGTAACAACATCAGATTCTAAACTTTTGCAGGAACGTCATATTTACAAACCGTTTTTATATCCTTGGTGTTTTGAAGCATGGCAGACGCAGCAACGTATTCATTGGATTCCTGAAGAAGTTCCTTTGGCAGAGGATGTACGCGATTGGCGTAAAAACCTTAATCCTGCGGAAAAGCATTTGATAACTCAGATTTTCCGCTTCTTCACGCAGGCGGATGTTGAAGTTAATAATTGCTATATGAAGCATTATTCCCGCGTATTTGGCCCTGTTGAAGTTCAGATGATGTTGGCTGCTTTCTCAAATATAGAGACAATTCACATTGCGGCTTACTCTTATCTGCTTGATACGATTGGTATGCCAGAGTCTGAATATTCTGCGTTCCTTGAGTATAAGGCGATGAAGGATAAATTTGATTACTTGCAAAATGCATCAATGGCTAATCGCCGTGATATTGCCAAAACTATGGCAATGTTTGGAGCATTTACCGAAGGGGTGGCTTTGTTTGCGTCTTTTGCTATTTTGATGAATTTCCCGCGCTTTAACAAGATGAAGGGTATGGGGCAAATTATTACATGGTCGGTGCGTGATGAGACTTTGCATTGCCTGTCTATGATCCGTTTATTTAAGGAGTTTATCAACGAAAATCCTGATATTTGGGATGATGAATTGCGCGCTGAAATACTTGAGACTTGTAAGTTAACGGTTGAGCATGAAGATGCATTTATCGATTTATGTTTTGAAATGGGTGATATTGAAGGCCTGACTGCGGATGAGATTAAGCAATATATTCGTTATATTAGTGATCGTCGTTTGCAGCAATTAGGTATGGATGCATATTATAACGTTACCAAGAATCCACTTCCATGGATGGATGAAATTCTTAACGGCGCTGAGCATGCTAATTTCTTTGAAAGCAGAGCTACAGAATATGCGAAAGCTGCGACTGAAGGGTCATGGGAAGATGCATTTTCAGAAGATGTTTTTGCCGGTAACTATGGTCAGAAAATTGGCGGAATTACTAATCAAGCTGATATTGAAGCTCTAGGTGATGAATCTGATGAGGATGCTGCTTAAGTTTAGCACTCTTTATTCAAATGACTATAATTATTGCCATTGCGAGCGATAAATAAATTGAACGAAGCAACCCACTGATATGGGTTGTTTTTTATATATGCTTCTCACAATAAACTATTCTTTATTAAGAGCGACTTTTTATGCAGACTTTAAATCCTGCATCTTTTAGGGTTTGTACTATATCATCAACATGCATCTGGTCACGCGCCTCTATCACTACGTTGAGTTCGGCTTGTTTTAGGGATACGGTTTGCATCATGCGCTGATGGATTACTTCTACTACATTTGCGCCTGATTCCCCTATGATGCGGGAAATGTCGGAAAGTTGCCCAGGTGTGTCATTTATTTCAAATCTTAGACGTGTTATGCGCCCATCACGAACAAGGCCGCGCATTATTAATGTAGAAAGTGTGCGCGAGTCAATATTTCCTCCGCTTACTACCATGCCGACTTTCTTGCCTTTTAATGTATCAATGTTATTTTTTATAACGGCGAGAGCAGCTCCGGTTGCACCTTCAACAACTAACTTTTCATCACTTATAAGATCGAATATAGCTTTTTCGATTTCTTCTTCTGTAGCGGAATATATATGATCTACTAGCTTATCAATAATTTTCATATCGTTTTCTGACGGTGATTTTACGGCTATGCCTTCGGCTAGTGTTGCTTCACCACCAGTAAATTCTCTGCCTTCGCGTTTTGCCAGCACCGCATCGAAATTTTTGGCTTGTGCGCCGATAACTATAATATCTGGGTTAATATTTTTTACAGCTGTAGCAACACCTGCAATTAAACCGCCGCCGCCAATTGGAACCACAATCACATCAAGGTCGGGAACTTGTTCCATCATTTCAAGTCCTAATGTGCCTTGGCCTGCGACAACTGCTTTGTCGTCAAATGGGTGAATGAAGGTTAAATCTTTTTCTTCGGCAAGGCGCATAGTTTCGCCAACAGACTCATCAAACCCATTGCCAAAAGTAATAACTTTTGCACCGAATTCTTGTGTGCGTTTTATTTTATTAAATGGCGTGCCATTTGGCATTACTATAGTTGAGGGTATTCCAAGGCGAGTGGCATTGTAGGCGATGCCTTGCGCGTGATTTCCGGCGCTGCATGCTATTACGCCTTTTTTGCGCTGGTTTTCATCTAAAGTAAGAAGCTTGTTTAATGCTCCACGGGCTTTGAAAGCGCTGGTATGCTGTAGGTTTTCTAGCTTTAAATAAAGATCTATACCTAAGTGCATAGATAGGCGCGTTGCTTCAACTGTCGGCGTTAAAATAACGGCATCTTTAATTTGTTTGCGCGCTCTTAGCACATCATCAAATGTAAGGATCATAAATTTATTTCCTTATGAATAATCATCGTAATAGAGGTTTATATGCTTTTTATTTGCCTTGGGGAAGCCAAAAAGGTTCTTCTGTTTCCGGTTTTGGTATTTTCTTGCCGCAATTTTTATATATTACTTCCATAAACCCAAATTCCTCTGATATGAAAAAGTTGTTTATTTTATTATATTCTTTTCCTAATGATCTGGATTTACTGGGTGATCTGGTCATTGAAAGGGTTTCTGTTATCTCGTAAAATTGCTCAAGCTTTTTTTCTGCTGTGCGATTAAATGATTTAATAGCGCGTAAATCCTGCTTAGAGCATTTAATAACAGCTGTTATTTGTTTATGCCCCTTAGGATTTTTTCTTTTTGCAGTGTAGCTAGCAGCCATGGCATCGCTATGGGATAGTATTCCAAGCGATGTAATGCAGATTAAAATTTGAAATAGCCGTTTATTCATATTTGTATAAGTCCTGATGTTGCCCCTATATAATAGCTCATTTCGGTTTAGTTTGTAAAACACTATGGTTTATTGTACTAATTGGTTACATATACAATCATTTACAATCATTGTTACATCATAAGGGGAATATACGTATGTCTGCTGTTAAGAAGACTGCTAAAGCCAGTTTATTTATTTTTAGCTCATTAGTTTTATTATTGGTTGGTGGGGCAATATATCTATATATTAATATGGATTCATTGGCCAAACAGCTGACAGAGCAAGTTGCTAGTGATGCCCTAGGCGTTAATGTTCGTATTGGGGAAATGGATATTGTCTTGGAAGAAAAGAAAATTGTGGTGCGCGATTTGCGTATAGCCAATCCAAAAGGCTATGAAAATTCTGAAGCAATTACTGTTGATTATATTACAATTGCTGGGGAGAGCTTTTCAAAGGATCTTTTGACTTTTTCTCTTGTATCTGTAAATGGAGTGAATATCGGGCTTGAAGTTGGTCAGGGTGGTACAAATCTTAGTGATATTAAGGATAATATAGGCGCTGATTCTTCTAGTAGTGGGCAAAAATCCTCTGGTAGTTCCAAGTCTAAGGCAGACGATATTAAGGTAATTGTTAAGAAGTTTTCTTTAACGGGGGCACAGCTTAAGCCATCTATTACGTTGGTAGGTGCTGACCTTGCCACTGTAACTGTTCCTGATATTAAATTGCGTGGTATTGGAGAGCGTGAGAACGGTATAGTTGCTGAGGAGGCAATAGCACAAATTATGAGTGCGGTTTTAAAGCAGTTTAATCAATCTGCTAGCGGAGCAGGTTTTTTGGAAGGGCTGTCTGTCGATATATTAAAGGATATGGGAGTTAGCAGTATTGGTGTTTTTAAGGATAATCTTAAGGAAGTCTATGAAAAAGACTTTGATGGTCTGAAGCAGGGAATTAAAGGATTGTTTAAATAATTTATATGTCCATGGCTATAGATACATTATTATATCAAATTCAAAATGGGGCATTTGATGTTGCTAACAAGCGCGTAGTTTTTATTAATGCCTCATTCCATTCTGATTTGTCTTGCTTTAAATCCAGTGAATTAGTTTTACAACAATATTTTAAGCCATATGTTGATGTGCTAGAAAATGCTGGATTTTCTACGTGCGCTGATATTCCCGATGATGATGGTTCTTATGATATAGCATTGTTATTGCTTCCTAAAAATATGGTTGAGGCGCGGTATTTAATCGCGCGAGCATCGCAGCTTTTAGGCGCTGGTGGAACGTTAATTTGCGCGGCTGATAATAAGGCTGGTGGTACTCGCATTAAAAAAATGATGCATAATTTTGGCTTTAGTGATCTGTCTGAAGATAGTAGAAATAAGTCGCGCTCGGTGAGCGGAGTGGCTGATGATCTGAATGCAGGTGAAATATCTAAAGCGATTTCTGCTGGCGAAAGCCAAAAAATCTTGGGCGGTAAGTTTATATCGCGCGCTGGAATTTTTGGCTGGGATAAAATTGATAAAGGCTCAAGCATATTAACGGATTACCTACCTAAAAATTTAAAGGGAAGGGGCGCTGATTTTGGTTGTGGCTACGGATATTTATCAGAATTTGTCTTATCTAATTGCCCTAAGGTAAAACATTTAATTTGCGCTGATGCTGATTATAGGGCGGTTAATGCTTGCCGTATAAATCTGTCTGACTTTGAGTGCGAGCAAGAATTTTTATGGTGTGATCTGACAAAGCCACAATCTGAATTAAAAAATTTAGATTTTATTATTATGAATCCACCGTTTCATGAGGGTAAAAAGCTGGATAAAGCTATCGGATCAGCTTTTATAGGTATGGCTTACCAATCTTTGCGTCGTGGTGGAGGCCTTTATATGGTCGCTAATAGTCATTTGGCCTATGAAAATATATTAGGCGAGTTATTTCCAAAAAGTAGTAAGTTGTATGAAGGGCAGGGGTTTAAAGTTCTCCACTCTGTGAAGCTTTAGCTTTTTCTGCTGCCGCTTCTTCTGCTTTGATTCCTGCCATGGCTTCAGCCTGTTTTGCAGCTCCTTCTTTGGCTAGTTGTTCTTGATATTCTTTATTCATTTCAAGTTTTTTTAGATTCATTGAAGGATCGAATAGCTTGCTGGTTTTTTTGGCCTCTAATTCTTCTTCGCTTAGCTCTTTTCTACCTTCTAAAATAGCGACTTCGTCAATTATTTTTTTCATTGCTTTTTCATCATGCATTGCATTGGCGTTTAGTTCTGTCTCGCGAGCTACCATGTAATATATAGAATCTTCTGATAATTCCTGATTAGTCCCGTGCTCTCTTATGTGGTAAGCCATGGCAGAATCCATTGTAATAATGGATTTATCAGGTTGATTACGTTTGCGCATATGCTCTTCTGTAAGTTTTACGATAAGCAGTAGTAAT
>DAOWDF010000176.1 GCA_030639165.1 Alphaproteobacteria bacterium | reverse complement strand
TTTGTTATAGTAAGTCATGGCTCCAATAGATATGGCGCTTTCTTGCCAAATGGAAACCGCATAGGAGGAACTGCCGGAGCATTTGGTGATGATGAAACAGAAAACCAAGATGATGATGAGGATATAGTTACCCTACCCATGAATACAATTGAAGGAAATACTCACTTTGATGATATTGTTATGTGGCGCACACAAGATCAAATTTATGCAGAAACGGGAGCTGGTAGTTGTTCATTTCCATGATATCAAAATCTAACAAATCAGAGACAGGAAGCGCATTAATATTTATATCCGTTATTCTGGTTGTTGCAGGAATGTTAGTTTCTGGCCTTTTATCATTAGCTACGACCAATGACCTTGAGCACGAAGAACAACTTACATACGAACATATGGATCAAATCACCCATGCACTGTCAGTATTTGCACAAAAAAACTCACGCCTTCCCTGCCCTGCAGAGCCTGATACAGGCGTAGCGCCCGAACCATTTGGCACAGAGCGCGGTAGTGGAGCTAATGGTACCAACGAGGGGAGCTGCCCGAACGCAAATGACCTGATAGGAATAATCCCATTCAAAACACTTGGATTGCCGGAAAGAGCCGTACGCGATGGCTGGCGTAATTTCATTACCTACAGAATGGCTGATATTCCTGATACCGGAAAACTACATGATTTATGTAGAGTTTATACACCACCAGGACAAGGAGGGCCTTTAGATGATGATTGGTGCACTCCATTTGATACCCCACCTCAAAAAAACAAAAATGAACCAAAAGCCTATATTTGCTGCGGAGCCATAGAAAGCGGCTTTGATGTAGTGGACACTAACGATGATTCTGTCGTCTATGCAGCGGGAGAACCACCGCCATCTAATGGGCCCGAGTATCAACCTATAGACTCTTGCGCGCCAAGCACCAGTATAGCAGCAGGATCCACTATACCAGATAAACTAGCCATGGTTCTTATTAGTCACGGACAAAATAGCCACGGTGCATTTATTGGTGATGGCACGCAAATTGATGCAGGAGGCGTTACTGCTGAAGAAGAAGAAAATGCCGACCTAGATGGCGCTTTTGTAAGTTTACCGCGCAATTTGATTGATAGTGCCTATTTCGACGATATTGTAATGTGGCGCACACAATCCCATTTACTTAGCGAAACTGGTTCCTACAGCATAAATCAAATTGATTGCAGTGTACCGCTCCCTTAATTTTCAATACTGCTGTTTCCTTAATACAAAACACCTATAAATAGGCATCATATCGGCATTCTTTTGCCACATTTGAAAGAGATAATATAAATAGAATTAAGACATGTTAATTCTTACTGATACAATTACTTAGATACTTACTTTACTCAACCGCTGCTTCCCCAAAGCAGCGGTTTTAATTTGCGCCCATTGAACAAGAGTTTGATTTGTGCAAAAATGCTCATATGAGCAAGCATAGAAACACAAAAATTGTCCAAGCGGGCATCGCAAATGATAAAGCGCACAAGGCGGTTATACCGCCTATCTACCTGTCTTCAACCTATAATATTGATGGTATAGGTAAGCATTTACCTTATGAGTATTCACGTACCAAAAACCCTACGCGTGATGAACTGGCGGCGGCTATCAATGAACTAGAATGCGGGGTTGGTGCTTGCGTTACATCATCTGGCATGGCGGCGCTCACCTTAATCATTCACCTACTCAATCCCGATGATTTACTGATTGCGCCCTATGATTGCTATGGCAGATCATACCGCCTGCTGTCGGCTCTATCGGAAAAAGGGCATTTCAAGCTCAGATTCATTAATCAATATGATGATAAAGCACTAGAACAAGCCTTCAATGAAAACACCCCGCGTATGGTGTTTATCGAAAGCCCCAGCAATCCAGTGCTGCGCATTGCTGATATCAAGGATATTGCCGCGCGTGCTGACGAATGCGGAGCAGTGACGGTGGTGGACAACACCTTCCTCTCTCCAATGTTGCAGCAGCCATTAAATCTAGGAGCGGACATAGTATTCCACTCCACCACAAAATTTCTTAATGGCCACAGCGATGTTGTTGGTGGGTGCGTTGTTACTTCCGATGAACTTATACTAGAAGATCTGGAGTTTTGGGCTAACTCACTTGGACTTATTGGCGCACCATTTGATTCATACATGACACTGCGCGGGATGCGCACTCTGGAGCTACGCGTTACACGCGCACAGGAAAATGCCGAGAAAGTGGCAAATATGCTACATACTCACCCTAAGGTAAGTAAAGTTTACTACCCTGGGCTTAAAGACCATGTAGGGCATGAAATAGCCGCTAGCCAGCAAGATGGCTTTGGCGCAATGCTTAGCTTCGAGGTTGATGGAGATGCATCATCTTTTGTAGATAACTTAAACATATTCAAGCTAGCGCAGAGCCTTGGCGGCACTGAAAGCCTTATCAACCACCCCGCTTCTATGACCCATGTATCAATGGGCGAGGAAGCGCGGGAAAAGGCTGGCGTTACCGATAGCTTATTGCGCCTATCTATTGGAGTTGAGCATATCGATGACTTGATTAATGACTTAAGAAATGCACTGGATAACGCCACATAATGAGCGCATTTGCTATCCATTCCATCATATTAATTATTAGCGGCATAATATCCGTTATTTTAACTGCGCGCATTGCGAGAACTCATAAAAAAACTAGCTATGCATTGATGCTGATTATACCTTTATTTGCACTTATCCTAAGCCTATCCCTATTCTCACCAATACCAGCTAGCAGCGATGTCGAAGAGACCAAATTTGAAGACCTCCCACCCGAAGTGCAAAAAGAGGTACAAAAATACATAGATAATATGAATTTAGAGATGCAAGAACAGGGGATGAATATAGATAACACTATACCAAACCGTTAAATTTTATACATAAGTTAAGCAAGGTGATCATACACTATATCTATTTTAATAAATCAGAATAGAGCTTGTCTTTTTTCTTCTTAAAAGCATGGCATTTATCGCCAACGCCTTCATACTCAACCAAGTTATCAACGTCACGCTGCATTTCCTCGCGGTAAATACCTAGCTTTCTATATTCAAGTTCAAGGATCTGCCCTACTACGCGCTGCATTTTAGCAGAAACTTCCGGAACTCTACCTATAGATATAGGGTCAACTGAAAAACCCCTTGATTTCAGCCCCTTCAAAAGCTTCCTACCCATTGATTTAGCGTATTTATTTACTATTTTACGATCAACTTTAACATGCTTAAGCTCATGACCGAGAACTGCTTTGCGCATGCATTTATCTTTATAAATCTCTTTAGCAATAACTATGGTGGGGTCAATTTTAATTTCAACATTAATCTCATCATACCAAAGGCATGCATAGCCTCGGCGCTGATTAACGGAGCGACCGATTTTAATTCTATGTACAAGCTCCACGCTACCATTCATAAAACCTTGCGTGATTGTTTGCCCATGAAAACCATAGGGATCAACAGTATCAGTGCCGTAGTTTTGGATTTGTTTCAAGGTCTGCTTATAGTCATACTTCACTTTTTCAGTGCGCGGAATAATGTTGATTTTAGTTGGCTCATGAGCAGGACAAGAAACCGTGTTTCCAGCCAATACTAGTAAAGATGATAATGTTAACGGGTCAATTCCAAACATGCATTTATTATAACATATAAAATAAATGTATGGTTAATTTGAAAGAAAAAACAAGGCTTTAACTTTGCTAATAAAATGGCTATAAGACATATATGTAATTATTTATTGAGCAGGTGACCCATGTTTTTATTATCCATAATATCATTCATCATCAACATATATCTACTGATAGTAGTTGCGCAGGTATTAATTAGCTGGCTGGTTGCGTTTGATATTGTCAATTCCAGTAATGATGCAGCGATAAGGCTTACGACACTACTTAGAAAGTTCACTGATCCAGTGTTTACACCAATTAGAAAGTATGTCCCCCCTATTGGTGGAATGGATTTCACGCCATGAATAGTAATTATTGGCCTGCAATTGATACCTTCCCTTCTATTATCAATAATTTATTAGGGACTAAGCAATGACACATATAATTGACGGTAAAGCTATTGCTGGCGCCTTAAAGGAAGAATTGGCCGCGCATGTTGCCACTATGGAGAGTAAACCAGCATTAGCAGTTATACTTGTTGGTGAGGACCCTGCATCTAAAGTTTACGTTAACAACAAGATCAAAGCCTGTGAAAAAGTTGGTATTACATCGATTGAGCGCCGCTTGCCTGCTGATACGACCGATGAAGCGGTTGAAGCGGTTATAAATGAATTAAATGAAGATGATAATATTGACGGTATATTGCTGCAATTGCCTTTACCTGATCATTTGGAAAGCGACCGCCTTGTGCAGCTTATCAATGCAGAAAAGGATGTTGATGGGCTTAATTTACTGAATGCTGGCGCGCTAGTGGCTGGGGTAGAAGGCATGGTTCCGTGCACTCCACAAGGATCGCTCATACTTATAAAGAGCTTCATTAATAATTTAAGTGGCCTAAACGCTGTTGTGATCGGGAGATCATTACTGTTTGGCAAGCCAATGGCACAATTGCTATTACAGGAAAACTGCACCGTTACTATGGCGCATTCACGCACCCAAAATATCGAAGAAGTGTGCCGAGGAGCGGATATTCTTGTTGCTGCTGTTGGGCGGGAGAAGATGGTTAAGGCTAGCTGGATCAAAAAAGGTGCTTGCGTTATTGATGTCGGCATTAACCGCATGGAAAACGGTAAATTATGCGGCGATGTTGATTATGAGGAAGCTATCGGAGTGGCGGGAGCGGTCACCCCTGTGCCAGGCGGGGTCGGGCCAATGACTATTGCCTGCCTGCTGGCGAATACAATTAAGGCTCATAAAAACTAACCCCTATTTCACGCAAATAAGAGCAAACCGCGCTTCAAGTATATAGCCTTTTTGCTCAGACTTAGAGTAAACTATATTCAAGTACGGCTAGGCAAATGAGGCGAATAGTATTCTTCATACTTGAGACGAAATTTAACAACGCCCATACTTTGATATAGGCAGCTCTAATGGATCATCATTGCGAATGATGTGTATATCTTAATATCTATAAGCTTAGTTTGTTTTACGGTATAGAAATTGTAGAACTCACGGCGCGTTGTTGAATCTATAATAATAATTTCAGGATATAAAAGTTCATATATATTTGGGTCTTTCAGGACGTACATTAATAGATTTTCATTTGCATCAATCCAGCTATTAAGGCTAATTAAGAAGGTTCTTACCATTGCCTTATTTTGCTTGAAAGCCGTACGAACTGAAAAGGCAATACCGCCATCATTTGCCATCATCTCTTCAATTTCAGTAATTTCACTTTCTAATAACTTCTGCCAATAACTAGCTATAACCTTTGCTTTTCTTACATTTTTAATTTGCTCAATAAGATACTCATTATCCTCAAATACTCTTGTATTTACCGAATCAGCCATATACCTACGTATTTCATAGCCATAATGATCGTATTCAGGTGGAACATCCTTGCCAATACCCTCTATTAAACGAGAAACCCTCTCTCTGTTTCCAGTAAGTGGCGGAATCTTAAGGAATTTAACTGTAGAAATAACAGGTATTTCTGGAGGAACATCATCATTATCAATCTTTACTGATGTAGAAAAAAATTCGGGCATCACTACTTCGTCATAGGAAGTACTAGCATCAATCATAACCATTTTGCTTCCATATTGTGCATGTGAACTATGCGGAGAAAATATGAAAATCGATACACCTATGAAAAAAGCAATGTTTTTAAACAAAATAAAAAGCTCCTATTAAATAAAAATCCTATTACTATTCTACAAATTTAATACGGATTAGGCAAGTTATTGTAGAAGAAGCTAAGCTTATGAATTCCATATAATAGTATTTTCTGGACGGAAATTACTGCTTTTTTCTTCACTTCGTTTATAAACATAGATACCAAGCACAGATAATCCAACTGCCCATATTGCGCTCAAATTACCCATAGCAGCCATAACCACGCCGGCTTTATCAGTATCAAATATTATCACATAGGCGATGCCGAACATCTGCGCAGCCCATGTAAAAGCCATGAGATAGCCAAAAGTTGGACGCATGCGGCGAACATATTTATCCGCAGAAGCCACCTCTGCGCGCAAAGACTGGTTAATTTCAGATAGTGAATTTTGATGGTTTTCCAGCTCTAAGGTTGCCATTTCCTCAGTATGTCGATTAGCTTCGGCCAGTTCCTCTGGCGATATCCCGCCATCTTTCAGTGCTTCTTCAACCTTCCCTAGTGCGCCCACCGCTGTTTTTGCTGCTGGATGCTCAAGCGAGCCTAAAGCTCCACTAACAATCGCGATTAATACTGGTAGTCCTAATTTTGATAAAAATGCTGATAGCATGGCTTAACCTTCCACTAAAGAATAAAACTTATGGTTGCCGATAGTCATTAGTGGCACTCTCCCCTTCGCCCAATAAGGCGTTATCGATCTAGCATGATAATGGGTACTCCCAAGTGTTACATCGTCCAGAGCGCCGATAACAGCTCGCCTTGCAATTCTTAAAGCAGTGGCAAAATACAGATCTCCCTCATCAGCAGATTGCAGCTTTCTGAAATTAGGATCAGCTCTATTCCAGCAAGAGAATTGATACGGCTTTTGGCAAATTTGAATGATGTTATTCCCCCACCAAAACTTACCCTTATTCTGCGCTATTTTCTCACGGTTGAGAATAACATTGGCCACAGCTTTCATGCCTTCACTGCCCTCGCCTCGCGCTTCTCCCCATAGAGTGCGCGCAAGTGTGTCTACAGTGATTTCATCATAAAAATCCTGCATTGATTTATTATCTTTAGACACAACGCAAGTGTCCAAAGCTACTAACTTCGGTTTCTTATTCATGATTATTCCCTATTGTTTTACGGCGGACTCCCACCGAGATATGATTATAACTTTGGTTTATTTTTTATTAGAGGCACTAAGCCCCTCAGCCTTAAGAGCAGTGCTATCAAGCTTGGCTTCAATGCGCAGTAAATGCTCGACCAAACGTTGTTCCAGCGCACGCACATCTTTTTGAGAGGCATAGTTCTTCGCTACTTCCAGCTTAAACGCATAGAGCGCATCACGTAGCTGCTCACACCTACGATCAAGGGTTATCTGCACGCGATCTATCGCCTTACCCGTGTCTATGCGCGTGCGCCAAATCATCAGCAGCAACCCTGCAAGGGCTGGCAGATCAACGACGGTAATCCACCATAGTAAATCATTAGAAACATTACTCATTTTGTACTCTCCATTAATTTCAAACCTTAAAATCGCTCTTAGCCGCGTGAGAGCCAGAACCGCTCATCCAGCTATATTCGCCCTTACCGTACATGCGCTCAAGGCGGTCAGGTTGCAGGGAAAGCGCTCCCGCTACTGCGTCCAGCCCATCATCATGGCACTTGCTGCCAGAGCCACCGCCAAAGCCCTTAGGTCGCCATTCACGCATCTCCATCAAGAAAGGAGTATCGCGTACATTATGATGCACATACAGCCTTTCAGCCGCCATAACCGCGTCGAACCCTTCCAAGATACGTATATCTTTAGCGCGGGTAGAGCTTTCGCCCCTGACTTTGCAAGGCGAGCGCGCAATCGTCATTTGATTACGCAGGATATTAGGCAAGAACCGCCCTATTCCATTGATCTCAATTGTAACTGACGGCAGATGGAATTGCTTGGCTAAGCCCGCCACGATTTTTGCTTGCTGGGCGGCTTCATCCACATCGCTATTTTGATCTATCTTTATATATTCAATATGGTGCAGGTAAAAATTTCCGCCCATATCGGCAAAGACTACGGCGCAGACGCTATCATCTCCATTTTTAGCGCCAAGCGCCGGATCCCACCAGCAAGACGCACTCACCATTTTTTGCTGCCCGATATATAGCTCGTTAAGCTCGCGCACATACGCAAGCTCTTCGTTATAAAATTGTAGAGCGTCCACGTCGAGCCGCCCTTCCATGATATTCACTGCGCGCAGCATCATCTGGCTATCGAATTTATTAGGGCCAGTGGCACGTTTCATCTGCTTTAACTGAGGGTTAGAATAACGCTCTGGCCAAACGCTCTCGCCCTGTTCATCCATAACGGGGATTTCCAAGCGCTTAAAGCCTGCAAGAAACTCCTGATCCTCACCAATTTCTACGCGCGGGCAATCCGCATAGATTGAGTAATAATGATGCGGCGTGCCGACATAAAGCTGCACCCCGCCAGCGGTCATAACATAAGCCATCTCGCCAAGGCGAGCGCGTAGCTCCTCACGCTTATCCGCGCTATCACAAGTATTTGGAACTTCGACGTCATCACAAATAACAATATCAGCGCGGCTGCCCGTGATATTGGAAGTCACGCCCTTTGCCATCATTGACGGATCACGTAGCTCTAGGCTACGCTTGACCGTGAAGCGATCTGACGCCCACTGATCGGCGCGAGCTGGCTTCATATTCGGGGTTAGGGGGTGGCGCTCAATAATGCGCTTAACATTGCGCACCATTTTCTTGGCGAGCGTAAAATCGGCGGCTAGCACAAGTATGCGCAAATTAGGATCTCGGTAGATAATCCAAGCGCAAAACAGCCCCACAAGCGTGGATTTACCTGCTGAGCGGAACGCCATAAGCAGCATCCGCTTATCACCCTTTTTCCAGCATTCCTCCAGCCAACATGCCATCTTTAAGTGAAGCTCTGGCGTTTTCATGTTTTGCTGTTGATTCCACAGCACTATGAACAAACGGAAATCACATTCCGTAATCGCGTATTTACTCATGATCTTCTTTCTTGATTTTGATGGTATAATTTTTGGCTTTAGGCACAAAAAAACCCGCTCAAATGGCGGGTTTGGTTTTCATCGTTATATTTAAACTAATTTTCACATAAATACCGATAGTCATCAGAAAATAGCATTGGAACATACATTTCTGGAATAGAAAAATACTTAGCTATCTCTTTTGCACTTTTACTTTTACCTGAATAAACACCCTTCAATTGCTTAACAGCATCAATTGGAGCTAAAACCTGCAAAGCTGATATAATAGCCCTATCATCCGCTGAAGCACTTTCAGATAACTGACCCACATACGATGCAACCAAACTTGCTGTAAGCTCATCCAATTGCTCTGGGGTACAAGATGCTGATTCTGGCCTATCAAAAATATGCATCATCTCTTTACAGCAGACAAAACGCTCCCAACAAAGATTCATATCCTTAGCATAAAGAATATTAGTAACCCACACGGGATCACCATAAACAGCAGCATGCTTAGTATACCTTCTATGCTGGCCTCTTTTTACTTCTTTATTTATGTCTACTGGAATGAAATGTATTTGATCTTGATAACCCTGTGATATAATCCAGTCATGAATATCATCTACTTTAATAGGAAATTCTTTTTTAAAGCTGGCATATTCGATAAGTTTTTTAAGCGACATTAACTTAGCCTATGAAATCGTGGATAGATACCGTATCCAAATGGCCGTCTATAGAAACCTTAGCCTTAGCTTCGCCACTAGAAAATTGGGCTACAGCTTTTTCAGCTTCTGCGCAAAACTCCTCCTGAGTAACATCTCGCCTACTACCAACAAAGAACTTTACATCAACAAGATCGAATCCATCAATAGAAGATGAAAGATTACCTAATATGTTTTCTATATTACTCATTACATCCTCCTAAATATATGTTATTATGGGTATTGAGATTTCATATCAATGTCAAACTCTATATACAAGATCTATGACGTTGTCAACAACATTAATGATAAGCTGCTTTTCAGATAATAGCAATAACAAAACGTTAACCACCACCCTCAAGCTCCCCTCGTGCAGAGTTTATGAGGGCTAGTAAATCCTTGCGATCCACTTCTCCTTCTACAGATGGATCAGGAAGGTCAGCCCATTCGGCCAGTTTTATCAATAGCTGGATATGGGCGATTGCTACTTTGCAGGCGTCGTGATGAGCTTTAAATTTTGTAGGAGTTTTTTTTAATTCTCCCGTATCCTCTTCTTCAGAAAATAGCTGATAAGAGGCTATAGCCGTGTTTAATGCTTCGGGTAGAAATTCTGCGATAGCTTTGCGCGAGCGCATTTCAATTTTCGGCATTTACATTTCCTTTCTGGTAAAGTGGCGAGCTTTGCTTGCCGCATATGGATCCCCGCAGTTCTACTATAGCTACGCTATAGCGCGGGGATGACGTTACAGCTCTGATGATTACAAATGCTTGCTCAAGATATACCATTGACCGCCATCGCTAACGACGGTAATAGCGCTATATTGGGAGTTTAAGGGCTGGGCGGAGTTATCGGGCCCTGTTGCGCCTTGCTCGGTCACGGTAATTGCATTCGCGGAAGCATCGGTTTTTTTGATCGTAATTGTGCGCCCAATTGCCTCGGCTGCATTTGCAGGCGGAAGGCGCGCAGTCATTGCTCCGCCAAAGGATGAGAGCAGATAAACATCCACTGCCATATCAATATCATAAGTGCCAGAGCCATCGAAAAAGCGTGTATTACCCGCCGATCTATTGGAAGCGATCACGAACCACTCCGCGCCATTTGAGATCGCCATAACATAGTCGTTTTCCGCGCCAAGGAAGAAATCTTTGCCATCCGCGCCAAGCCCTGCTCCATTTTCACGAACAGTTATAACATTGGACGAGCTATCGGTTTTCTTGACCACCATCATCACGCCAACAGCGCTTGAGGCTGCGGGCAGTTCCACCGTTAACGCGCCGCCAAAGCTAGAGACCAGATGCACCGAATGCGACAGGTCTAAAGTCACCGTTCCACTTGTGTCGATAAATTCTGTGTCATAGCGTTGCAGAGTGGATTTCATATCCGTAACGGTAGTTTTTTGCA
>DAOWDF010000187.1 GCA_030639165.1 Alphaproteobacteria bacterium | reverse complement strand
CGGTACATACAACAACCCTGCAACCACAGCCAGCAGCATAATCAAACAATACTTCCTAAAACCCATATACACTTTCACAAGAAACTCCCTCAATAGTATTTAAATGTATTGCACCATAGAAAAGGAAGTTTTGTCTAGACATTTTCCCAAGATATCCCTAACAGTTACAAATATGAACATGAGCGATAATGATGATTTTGGTGATAACACCCTAGGCAAGCGTATAACGCGCTATGGCAAGGTATCAGGCAATATGAGTAAACTAGCCATAACACTTGCTGGTGAAAAATACCTTGGCCTAAACATAGAGCGTGAAGAGCATGCATCAAAGCTTGTTAAATCCTTAGGAAACCTTAAAGGCCCCCTGATGAAGGTTGGCCAAATACTTGCGACCATCCCTGAGGCTCTACCAAAAGAATATGCAGAAGAGTTCCGCCAACTTCAATGCAACGCCCCGCCAATGGGATGGAATTTTGTGCGCCGACGCATGAAGGCAGAACTTGGTTCAAACTGGGAAAAAAAGTTCAAAACATTCGAGAAAGAAGCCACGGCTGCAGCCAGCCTTGGTCAAGTACACAGAGCGACATCACCTGACGGCAAAGCTCTCGCATGCAAGCTCCAATATCCTGATATGCACTCAGCTATAGATGCAGATCTAAGCCAACTCAAATTAATATTTTCCCTCTATGAGAAATACGACAAATCCATTAAAACTACAGCCATACACAATGAATTATCCGATCGCCTGCGTGAAGAGCTGGATTACAAACTAGAGGCACGCTACACAAAACTGTACGAATATATGCTAAAAGATGAAAGTAACGTACATGTAGCAAAGATAATTGATGAACTATCAACTGATCGCCTACTAACCTCAACATGGATGGAAGGTAGCCCAATTATGGGTTATATTGATAGCGATCAGGAAACTAGAAGCACCTTAGCCATGAACATGTTTCGCGCATGGTACACGCCCTTATATAAATACGGGGTTATCCATGGCGACCCACATATGGGCAATTACAATGTACGTAGCGACCTATCAATAAACCTGATGGATTTCGGCTGTGTACGCGTCTTCCCTCCTTCATTTATCGGCGGAGTAATAGACCTTTACCATGCACTGCAAAATAGCGATTTTGACCTATCGGCTCACGCGTATAAAACTTGGGGATTCAAAGACTTGAGCCGTGAGCAAATAGAAACCCTCAATATTTGGGCAAAGTTCCTATATGGCCCAATACTAGAAGATAAAACGCAGCCTATAGGCGTTGTAACTGAAGGCATCTATGGCCGCGATACAGCAGAGAAAGTGCATAAAAAGCTTAAAGAGCTAGGCACGGTGCATGTCCCACGCGAGTTTGTATTCATGGATAGAGCCGCCCTAGGACTAGGATCACTATTCCTGCACCTAAAGTCAGAAATCAACTGGCACCGTGTATTTAATGAACTTATAGATGGTTTTGATGTAGAAAAACTACAAAAAGATCAGGACGCGGCATTAAGTAAATTCGGGATATAGAGGTATTTCACGTAACCGCGCAAAACTATCCACATACCCACATATCCCCTACTAATTAGCACATGATGCTGATTTCGTAAGGTTTTATAAACTATTTTCCCACATACTATTAAGTGCACGACTGTGTTTTAAACGTCGAGCATCTTTAAAGGGGATTGCATTAATGTTTATAGGGATTCGTTATTGCTTGCAAATAATAAAAAATGCAGCAACGAAACATTCCAGTCTAACAAGTAATCAAAGCGGAAATATCTTTTTCGCTTTATTTGGCGCTGTTGCAGTGGTCGGGTTACTAGGTACGGCAACAGTATCCCTTATGCGCGGCCCTTTAAGCACCATGGTCGAAATCAAAAACCTTACCCAAGCAGAAAGCGATATGGCTATCGCCTCGCACCTTACATTACTTGAAGCAACCGAGCTTGCAAGCGATGGTGACTGTGACGCCGATGGCTTTGTTGAGCCACTGGAATGGGTGGACGCTGGTGGCGCTGGCCCAACTGGT
Source organism: Alphaproteobacteria bacterium (assembly GCA_030639165.1). Taxonomy (GTDB): domain Bacteria; phylum Pseudomonadota; class Alphaproteobacteria; order Micavibrionales; family Micavibrionaceae; genus UBA1672. The sequence continues at coordinate 1,568 of DAOWDF010000187.1, read as the reverse complement.
GGTGGTTTTCTACCTCCTGAAGTTGCATCATCACATACTGACCCTTGGGGTACGGAATATGGTTACTGTGCTTGGGATGCTGGCGCAACGACAGGCGTTATCGCTTGTGATGTTGATGGTGACGGAACTAATCGCCGCCTCAATGGTAATGGCGGCGCAGCGGATGAGACATACACAGTTATAGCCCTTGTCTCAGCTGGGCCAGACCAAACATTTGGAACAACCTGTGTCGGTGGAGCATCCCCATCAATTACAAAAACTGGCGATGATATTATAATAGAATATACTTACGCTACAGCCACGGCAGCTACTGGCGGCCTATGGAACATAAAGAGCGGCGACCCTTCAATCGCAGAAATCAGCAAAAACCTTGAGGTCACTGGCGGAGCAGAATTTACCGCTGGTATTGATCTAACAAACAGCTCTGCTGCTTTGCAACTAGGTGCTGCTTCAATGCTCTTCCCAGATGAGACCACTCTTGCAACATGTAATGCTGCAAATGATGGCTTAGTACGTATTGATACTTCAGCTAACCCCGATATACTTCAATTATGTGACGACCCTACTGGCTGGGTTTCAATTGGCGGCAGCACATGGGAAGTTGGTGCGGGCGATGACATATATTATAACTCAGGAACTCCACGCGTTGGCATAGGAACAAACCTACCACTACAAGCTCTTGATGTAGTCGGAAATATTGCGACAACTGGTAACGTAGCAGCAGGAGGCAACTTAGTAGCAACAGGTAACCTTATTGGCGCAGGCCTGACCGCAACAAGTAACGGCTCCATTGGCGGTACACTAGGAGTAACAGGCGCAACATCCCTAAGCACATTAGGTACAAGCGGCAATACAACAGTCGGAGGCACATTAGGCGTAACTGGCGCGACCAGCCTAAGCACATTAGGTACAAGCGGCAATACAACCGTCGGAGGCACATTAGGTGTAACTGGCGCGACCAGCCTAAGCACATTAGGCACAAGCGGCAATACAACAATCGGAGGCACATTAGGCGTAACTGGCGCAACAACCCTAAGCTCTACCATGAGCGTGAGTGGTTCAGCCACCCTTTCCGGCACTCTAGATGCACAAGGTGCAATCTCTAATTCAACGGGTAATATCACAATCAGTGACAATACAGACGTTACAGGCAACATTGTCGCCAGCGGAAATATTGGCGGCGTAGATATAACCGCAAGCAGCGATCTAATCGCCAGCGGTACAGTAATAGTTAACGGCGACCAACTCGGCCCTGCCAGTGTTTGTCTTGGCACAGAAAAGCTGCAATGGACGAACGGAGCTGGCTGGTCATGTATTACGGATTTAAATGATGGCTCTGCTGGCGGGTTTGATACCCTCAGTGAAGTGCTAGGATCTGGTAATAATGCAAGTGGCCTTGATGCCGTTAACTTCGGTAAAATCGGTGTTGGCACAGCAACCCCTTCTAGTGCCATTCATATGTCTAGCGCAGGAACTTTTACCATAGATACACATGCTGGTGTTGAAATCAGCGCCCTTGGTGCGGCAAACGCTTTTGATATAACATCACAAGATAATATGTATTTGCT
>DAOWDF010000294.1 GCA_030639165.1 Alphaproteobacteria bacterium | reverse complement strand
TGTGCACGGCGCGCAGCAAACGCCACAATAGTTGCCGATAAAAAAACCAAAGCAGATACGACGATAGTAGTTTGGTCTATATGCGCCATTCTTATTACAAACAGCACTAGCACAAAGTAGAGTGCTATAATCGCGGCAATCATAGTGATGCCCAAACCTTTACGACCCTCCCCTTTGTGAAAAGAACCTTTACGATTATGGTGACGGTTTATAAACTCTAAATGATCTAGTTTTTTCATAACCCAGAAATGTTCTCATCCTTAGGCCAGTTGACTTTCCACCCTAAATTGATTTTAGCTACACCCTTAGGCTCAAGAGTTTTGATCCAGCGTGTTACGCCCTTGGCATCATGCAAATCAGCCTCATAACCAGCAGTGGTTTTATCGGCTAATATTTCAACGCGCAGGCGCTTATCCTGTGACACAGGAATGGTTTCAAGCACAGCGATATCAATCGGCTCTTTATGAAGGTTTTGAATATCAGTGACAAAATGACGCTCAATAACGCTTTCTTTTGAGATTAGACCAGTTTCGCTAGTTTCATTTTTAAGAGTCTTGCGCTTTACCCGTATATTATCGTCAATGCCGAAAGCTAGCTCCTCAACGTCATCAGGGCGAAGCATGGGAAGTGCAGCCTTACCGATATACGCGCCATCACGGAATAAATTAACCTGCCCCGGTAAAATCGGTGCGTCGCCCTTAAGCTTGGTTTTTACAACTAGATAAGCCTCTGTACTTAATTGCGGTTTAATTTGCACCTGAAGCGCATTTTCAGTCTCAAAAGCGCCAACCAGTAATTTAGCATGCGTTCCATCTGATTTAACATCTGAAAGCCCGACAATCTTATATTCGCCGACAAAGCCTTCATTGTTAATTTGCGCGGCTCTAAAGCTTGCCTTTCTAGCAACGGGCGCACTAGCAGCGCTCTCTTCCTGTAAGAGTCTCCATCCGCTCAACTCATCTTTTTCACCGCCAAATTCTGGTGCACGCATCCTAGTGTTACTAGTTTTTAATGGTATTATAATGTCTTTTTTAGCGCGGTAGTTATTCAAGGAAATCCAGTGCGGATTAAGATCAGGAAGACCTGCGCCGCGGCTAGGTTGAGCGGTAGAAAGGGTTAGCTCTACACCGTTCCAGTCCTCACCTGTGCGTTGCCAAACCGAACCATATTGCACCAGCTCCAGCTCACCTGATTTAACGTCAAGGCGCGCATCATAGATTGGTCGCCAGCCAACATTGGGCATTTGATAACTAAGGTCGATATTAAGGGTTGTAGGCTTATCAGATTCAAAGGGAATAGTAACGCTATAGCTTTGTTTTTGACCAGTGCGCAAACCTCGCAGCTCATTTTTCAATTTGCTAATCTTTGCGTCTATATCACGGGTTTTTACCTTAATACCATGCACAATCTTCCTATTATTAGACATTTTTGCAGATATAGTGTCCGCTGCGGCAACCCAACTCTCTGGGTTAAGCTTAATCTCTGCTATATCCTCGTTTACGCGTGATAATACATTATTGCCTATATTGCTCATAAAGTTACTACCCGCACTTACTGAAGTACTATCTATTTCTAATAGTTTTCTCTTATCTTCTAAAATGACTATCTGATCGTTAAGCTCCTTCTCTCTTGGAACTATATAATCTTCATGGCTCTCACGTTTATGGCTTAGTGCGCCAAAGGTAATATTTGCAACGGATGATCCTTCTGTGCGCAGAGAATCCGTGTACATATTTAATGGTAGACCTTTAAACACAAGGTTATGCGACCCCGCAGGAATTTCCACCTCGGCAGAGCGCGTCAAGCTAGCTCTATCATTATAGACAATGGCAGCCCCTACTGCACTCTCTACAGCTATGTCTTTGGCATAAGCACTTAAAGGAGTAAGGGATGTGAAAACCATAAGAGTAAAAAGAGAACTGCGCATAAATTTTTCCTTATATTGAAAATATAAGGTACAATGATAGCATAAATTTTTATAGGAGGCGTGGATATTATGAAACATTGTAACAAGAAAAGCTGCATTATGCATGGAGTAACAATTTTTGCTAATCTAGTGGTGATTATTACATTGCTATTTATGGCTGCACAATCATATGGAGCAGATAAATGGGTGGCTTTGCTATTTATTATACCGCCATTGCTATCGGTTACAGCATTGCGCAAAATGGGTGACCGCGAAACCCGCGAGCTTAAGAAACGTATTCGCAAAGCAAATTTACGTAAGGAACTGGCGGATCTTAAGGATTTTGATAAGGACTAACTCTAATAACTTAGGCTATCATTATCGTTAGGTAGCTGAGCATAACAGCTATCACTTGGGGTCATTGAAAAACTCATCCCCTTAAGCTTGAAATTGTCATTTATGTGGGCATCGCTGTCTATCTGGGTTATCAATTGACGAATCCCGCCTTGAAGATATGGGATCTCTTCACTAACAATTTTACCTAACGCATCATTCTTGTCCGTTAGATAGTTGAATTTAGAGGCTATGCTCATTACTTCCTTAACCCCCTTGTTACCTACGGCTTCTTGAAACTTTGTACCAAGATAGAGAACACTAGTTGCAACAGAATTACTCACTTGATTTTGCTGGCGCAGATTACCTGCAATATTTAGCTCAAGGTTAGAGTGCAGCGTCATAGTGACTTCATGACTATCCGCAGTGCAACCTTTTATACTTATCGGAATATCAATAACAAAATTTTCGTTTCTATCTTCCTTATGTTGAGTCTCTGCACTTGATGTTAGAGCAGTGCTAACAAGTAGAAAAGCAGCCATATTATTTTTAATATTCATTTTAAATCACCGTTCAGTATTTATCTAAGCTATAGCCTTATACAAAACCACGTGATATATGTCAAATATACTTTAACTCAACCTACCCTTCAATTTAAACACATAGGAAATAATTTCTGCTACTGCTTTGAAATGCTCGGTCGGGATCATCTCATCAATTTCGGCGACATCATAAAGCGCGCGTGCAAGCGGTTTATTCTCATAAAGGGTTATATCGTTCTCTTTAGCTATCTCACGGATACGTAGCGCAACATCGTCAAAGCCCTTAGCTACCACTATCGGAGCGGGCATTTCATCTGGATTATATTTCAGCGCGATAGAGTAATGGGTTGGGTTAGTGATAACCACATCCGCAGATGGCACAGCTTGCATCATACGGTGACGCGCTTTTTCCATTCTTAATTGGCGCAGCTTGGCTTTAATGTGCGGATCACCCTCTGATTGCTTGTACTCGTCCTTTACTTCCTGAAGGCTCATACGCATTTTCTTGTTATATTCATAGCGCTGATAAACAAGATCAATCACCGCGATAACCAAGGTGACAATCAAAACTCCGATCATCATTTTAATAACCAAGAAGCGAAGATCGGCCATAATAATATGCATGGGCAGGCCGATCATATGCTCGAACTTATCCATATAGGGCAACATAATTACCGTAGCCACCGCGCCTACAACGCCCATTTTCAGAACGCCTTTAATAAGCTCAACAACCGAGCGCATAGAAAACAGTCTGCCAAAACCCTTAATAATCGATATTTTACTTATATCTGGTTTGATAACACCTGGGGCAAATAATGGTCCTATTTGCAGGAAAGGGCCTAAAAATGCAGCTGCCATCAACAACATTAAGGGCACCATTAATATAGATAATACTTTCTTGGTGGTTTCCCCGAATACAACGCCTAGCCCGCCCGGCATTTGCGGCAATGAATGCGCATTCTCGATAAATACGCGCATAACAGCAGTCAGTTCAGTCATCATCGTTCCAAGAAATGCCACTATAAAAATGGTTCCTGCAAACAACATGACCCAATTATTGACCTCACGAGACAATGCTACCTGCCCGCGCTTTCTGGCCTCCTCCAATTTCTTGGGGGTGGGGTCTTCGGTTTTCTGGGAATCATCGGTACTTTCATCTGCCATGCAGCATTATCCTCCGACCAAGAATATCTGCATCCCTGCCTCGAACTCGCCAAGCCAGTAATAAAGCAGCGCAGATAAAACCAAGACAAACAACATGAGAGATAGCCAGATCTGCAAGGGTATCGCGACCATAAACACCTGAATTTGTGGCATTAATCGTGAGAGCACCCCCATGCCTACATATACAATCAAAGTCATAACAATAAATGGTGAGGCAAGCTTGATGCCTATCATGAAACTTGCCGATACTGCGTCTACTATTAGCTCGGCCATATCCCCGCTTTCAGGAAGCGCGCCAAGGGGAAACAGCTCATAACTATCAATAAGTGCGGAAATCAGAAGGTGGTGCAAGTTAGTAGAAAATAGCAACAACACACCCGTTACCGATAGAAAAGCCCCCATGACTGAGCCTTGCTGCGCTAATGATGGGTTGAAAACTTGCGCATTAGACAGGCCTGCTTGCATGGAAATAACCATACCGGCTGTATCAAGAGCAGTCATGAATATGCGCGAAACCGTTCCTATAAGCACGCCAATTACAAGCTCCATAACTATTAAGCTAATTAGGCCAAATGTCGGGGGGATGGTTGCTGGCATATACTTCATAGTGATGGGAAATAGCACGAACGAAATTCCCAGTGCTAGATGCAGGCGAATGCGTTGTGACACAAAAGTATCGCCTAAACCCGGCATAATCATGATAGCCGTTCC
>DAOWDF010000072.1 GCA_030639165.1 Alphaproteobacteria bacterium | reverse complement strand
CCAATACGCTCATGGCTATAGAATATAGGGCCACCATCTTGCTTTACCTTATAGGCAATATATATAAATACGGGAGATAATATTAGAAGCCCCAGCGCTGCTCCAACACGATCAATTATGCTCTTTATAAATTGATTTAATGAATAATGTAAATTTTTAGACTTATTCTTCATTTATACCCAGCCATCTGTTTTTTCTTCCAGCGCCAAGCTATCGGAGCAAAGCCAGCTTTTGCCAACGCTTTGCAGACATGAGAGCCTATATATCCTGCCCCACCTGTCACTATAATATTATTACTCCCCATATCTGGAAAATAGCAGAATACTCATGTATTTACAGTATTTTTTTAATTTACATCCACAAGGTCTTTAAAACATGTATATTATGCCCAATAATTCAATGATGACTAAGCGGAGATATAATGACAAAAAGTAAACGAGCCTTATGGATTGTGTTTTTTTCTGTTCTGTATTTGGCAACATCTGTACCTGTGGGTTTGTTCATTTATTCTTTAAAATCCGATGCTGGGTTAAATATTTTCTCTAAAACTGGTTTTCACAGCTATATGTTCTGCCTGAAAGAGCAAGTGTCACTTGTACAAGAAGAATGAACGTACGGAATATTCCACTATCAGTAGCTTTATGGCTGGCTATTATAATGCTTGCCCCACTGCCATTGGGAGGAAATCGTCTTTGGGCGTGGAGCTTTATTGGTGGTGCATTCGCGCTACTGGCTCTAATCTATGTAGTGAAAAACCGTAATATTGTATTTGCAGCTCCGATCAGAATTATAGTTTACTTATTTTGCGCCTGTATTTGTTGGCTGTTTATACAAGCCTTATCAGGCATAAGTATGAACCCAACGGCAACATTAAACGGCATTTTGCGCTGGAGCATATATGGACTTTCATTCCTGCTTGCATTTCAGTTTGGAAGAGATAGGCGCTATGCTCGCCTTTTGTTACGGGGCATTGCGATAGCGGGAGCATGCTACGCGATATATGGCGGATATATTTATTCATATGATAGCGAAATGTTGTTTTTGGGTGGAAAAGTTCATTATATCAATGATGTGACAGGATCATTCATTAACCGAAATTCTTATGCAACCTATGCGGCCATTGCCAGCTTACTAAGCTTGTTCTGGATATTCGATGCTTTAAAAAAACTCACACTTGGTGAGTTAGCCAGAATATCTGACAATTATTTCTGGTCATATATATTACAGCTCTTAAACATCAAAACTCTTATTCCTGTATTTTGCTTTATGTTGAATTTATCAGGGTTATTGATGAGCCATTCACGCGCTGGCTTTATAAGCTTTTGCGCGTCTGCAATAATAACTCTGATAATTGCGCTATGTAGAAACAAGAAATCGCATAAAGTAAATATAAGATTGTGGCTAGCTCTGCCATTAGTAATTATAGCAGGCTGGATCACCTATATTGGTGCAGGTGATACATTATCAAGGATGGTAAATATTGACCATGATTGGGGGGAGCGTTACGAATTATACGAAACAGCAGGCAGAGCCATTGCCGCTCATCCACTGACAGGAACTGGCTTAGGTACTTTCCAAAACGCCTATCACATATTCAGAGAGCCTCTGATAAGTGCGGGAGCAGATAAGCGCGTGGTTTTTGCTCATAACAGCTACCTGCAATCAATATCCGAGCTTGGCATTCCCGCAGCATTATTGTTAATGGCAATATTCATTATAATATTTGTACTGCTGTTACGGGGAGTCTGGGTTAGAAAGAAAGACTGGGAATATCCTCTAGCTGGGATAAGCGCCCTACTTGTAATAGCCATACATAGCTTGGTAGATTTTTCCATCGCTATGCCTGCTATTACAATCACATTGCTTTCTATTCTAGGAGGAGCAGTTGCGCAGAGTAGCTCAAGCAGGATAGAAGCAAAGGCAATATCATTTAATCTCCGCGTAGCTTTTGCTATTTTAAGTGGCGCTATAATTATATTCAGCATTCAATTATTTATGGCTAGCAAGCATCTTATAAAGCAGGAGCATAGAGGAAGCAACTTATCACGTGCAGAGCTATCTGAAGTAATTAATGATAATCAAAACGCCCTACTCTGGCGTAACTTGCCTAACCTCCATCAAAATACAGCAATAGCGCAAACATATATGGCGCAAACATATGAAGAGCAATCTGAGGATTATAAAAGCCATTTAGAGCAAGCTGAATATCACTTAAAGAAATCTGCTGAACTTGCGCCGCACGATCCTTTTATTTGGGCGCAGTTGATGCATGTAGCTGCGCTTGGCAATCAAGAGCCTGTGATTATTACGGGTTTTCTAGAAAAATCATTTAATGCAGGAATGTCAGAACCAAGATTAATGACTTATAGGCTGCGCATAGGTTTAACATTATGGGATAATTTATCTGAGAAACAAAAGGAACTCGTTATTAAGCAACTGCCTTTGGCGCAACATTATGCCCCTGAAATAACAAAGAAAATATTATCCTCTTTTCCTGATAGGATTTGACAAAAATCTTATTCAAATATAATCTGAAAATGTTAGGTGCATACTATTGTACTAACTTTTTGGGGTATGTGTGTAATGAAAAAAATATTGTTATTTATTGTTGGTATGACTGCGGTTATTTCCTTTTCTGGGTATGCGCATGCGGATAAAGGCTCCAAACCACAAGGCACACCCCAAAGCCAGCCTGAAACTACACCGCCTGCGCATGCTAATAATGACAATGATAATAATGAAGAAAAACAAGGCGCAGATAATAATGGCCGTAATGAAGGCCCCTTTATCACTGGCGTAATTAATGCCGCAGGAACACCAAATAATATACCTGAAGAAAACCCCGCCCAAAACAGCCCCAATTAATATAAAACAAGCAACAAGGTTAAATATGTTCTACCAAAAATCATCATGTTTTTTTGTTTGTTGTGCTCTTGTATTAGGCTCTAATGCCGCATATTCAGAGGATGGTTTTGTTAATAAAAAGCTTGAGACAGAGCGTTCAGAAAATACGGATAAGGCGACTAATATTTATAGCTATAATCGTGATGATTATGCCGCAAAGGGCATACGCTTAGGATCGTTTAAGGGGTCGATGGGTCTTGGTCTGGATTTGATTTATGATGATAATATTTTTGCCAGTCATAATAATGAAAAAAGCGATGAAATAACTGAAGTTACTCCAAAGATATCACTCAAAAGTGACTGGGGTGTTCATGAGGTCGCTGCTAATGTGCAAGCTATAATTGGTAGCTATAGCGATAACAGCGACGAAAATTATGAAGATTACAGCGCAGATATATCAGGCAGGCTTGATGTTAAACGCAACTCTTACGCTCTTGCAACGGCAAAATATGATCGAAAACATGAGGATAGAGGCGCGCCAAATGCTGTTAGCTCGGCATCAAAACCAACAGAATATAATGAGGTTAATGCGGCAATAGGATATGTCCATAGTCTAGGCGTATATTCTTTCAACGGCTTTGCTGGCATTAAGAACCTAGATTTTGATAATGGTTCGACGATCTCAGGGGCTTCAGTAAATAACGATATACGTGATCGCCTTGAGGCAAGCTACACTCTTCAAGCGGGGTATGAGATAAAACCCGGATATCGTGCATTCATACGTGGTGAGTATGAAAATATTAAATATAATGAAACCACCATACAAAAGCGCGATAGTGATGGGTTTTTGCTAGTGGCGGGAACAGATATTGATCTGGGCGGTAAGGTTAGTGCGGAATTATATGCTGGCATAATGAGCCGTGACTATAAAAACTCTGCTATATTCAAGGATATTAGCGATATCAATTATGGAGCCAATATTCTTTGGAATATTAACGGATTAACATCACTGCAAGGAAGCTTGTCACGCTCGATTGAAGAGACTACCCTTTCCTCAGCTTCGGCTTATATTAATACCGCAGCCAATATCGAACTACAGCACGAATTTCGTAGAAATATAATTGCCAAAGCAAACCTAGGGTACGCTGATCATGACTATGAGGGGGATGGAGTTACATTGAATAATGAGTACCTAACATCCGGAGCAGAGCTTAACTACTTGATGAATAAGAGAATTGCACTTGGGATTGTTTACGATATTATTGATCGCAGTTCAAATGCAACAAACAATGATTATACTAAAAACACTGTGAAGCTACGCGTTGCTGCATCGTTATAAGAAGGAATTTCAGGGTAAATAATGATAACTCGAGTACCATACTTAATCACTTTTCTTGCTTTGATGTTGTGTTTTCTATCGCCTAAACCCGCCAATGCAGCAGAGGATAATATCTATATATTAGGGGCTGGCGATCGGGTTCGTATGATAGTATATGGCCAAGACGACATATCAGATGAATATGAAATTGATGGCAGCGGAGCACTCACATTGCCGCTGATTGGCGAAGTTATAGGCGGAGGCTTATCAGTTAGGAAGCTAGAAGACGCAATAACAAATGCCTATAAGGGTGATTATTTTGTAAACCCACAAGTAAATATAGAGGTAATAGATTTCCGCCCTTTCTTTATATTGGGAGAAGTTAAAACCCCTGGGAACTACCCATATATTAGCGGTATGACAGTCTTGCAGGCTGTCTCTGTTGCTGGTGGGTATACTTACCGCGCGAAAAAAAGCGATATCAAACTTCACCGCATAGTTAATGGCGTGAAAAAAGAGATTAGTGTAAAAGAAGAAAGCAATATATTCCCTAGTGATGTTATTCATGTGGAAGAGCGCTTCTTTTAGATATTTATAATTTGTAAAACACGAGTGATTTAGGGCTTAAATATAATGACACAAATGCCTGAATATAATATGAGCAACAATGGCTTTGTTGAGCGTCGTCGTATGCCGCGCAGTCAGCAACATTACCCGCAGCCCAAAGAAACGCTATCCTTGGATATATATGAGATTATCGAGATTATTTGGTCGCAGCGCGGACTTATTGCTGGCGTGACCGCTCTTAGTATTGTGCTGGCATCAATATGGCTAATATTTCAAGTACCTGAATATAAAGCCCACTCTATCGTGCAGATAGATAGTAGAAAATTCAATGTTATGGAGGAAATGGATACCACAACCAGCAACTTGCCCCAGCATTCTATGGCAATACAAAGCGAGGTTGATGTATTAAAATCCCCATATTTATCAGGGCTTGTCGTTGATAAATTAGGTCTAACTAAATATTCAGAATTTAACTCGGATATTGCCCCTAAGGGAGCACTCTCTTGGCTCAAAGCAGATAATATTGAAAAAAGTGCCGCGCATATCAGAAACAGTACTGTAAATAGTCTAATGAAAAATAGGCATATATCACTTGTTCCTCGATCTTTAACAATCAATCTATATGCAACATCTAATAACCCAGAGCTTGCAGCTAAAATTGCCAATACCCTGGCGCAAGAATATATAAATGAGCAAATAAGAACTAGGTTTAAGGCCAACACTAAGGCTAATGAATGGCTTACAACGCGCCTTAAAGAGATTAAGGGTAATTTAATTGCATCGGAAAATGCGGTACAATTATTCCGTGAAAAACACAATCTTTTCGACAATTTGGGTGTGAGCATTAATGAAGAGCAGCTCTCCGATATTAGCGCCCAACTTATTCTTGCACGCGCCGAACTAGCTGAAGCGCAAGCAAGGCTTAAACAAACCAAGAACCTATCCAAGGGTAGTATAGCGACAATAACGAAAGTATTAAACTCACCGCTTATTCAAAAGCTAAGCGAGCAAGAAGCCGAAGTTGTGCGTAAAAAGGCAGATTTATCCGTTATTTTTGGATCTAAACATCCAAAGATGATCTCAATCATGGCAGAGCATAAGGACTTAAGAAAAGAAATTGCCAGCGAGGTAAAAAAAATTATAACTGGCTTAAAAAATGAAGTAGAAGTTATAAAATCGCGCGTAAAATCATTAAATGAAAGCATAGTTGGGGCTCAAGATTTAGTGGGTAAAAACACCGCTGCGGAAGTAGAACTTAATGGCTTACTGCGTGAAGTAAACACCAATAAATCAATCTATGAGTCATTTTTGAGCCGCTCAAAGGAAACTGAGCAACAAGTTGATTTAGTAAAGTCTGACTCTCACATTATTTCTCCTGCATATACTCCGTTAGAGCCGTTCTCACCTAAGAAATCTCTTACTATCGCACTTGCTCTGATAATGGGCTTTGGGATTGGAATTATCATTGCCTTATTGCAACGATATATGGACAAAACATTCCGAACATCAGGGCAAATAGAACGCATATTAGGCTATGCTAGCCTTGGAATATTCCCCAAATTTCCTGAGGCAAATTATGTTCTCGAATATTTAAAGGAAAAGCCAAACTCTATGCTGGCGGAATCTTTGCGAAAGATCAAAAGCTCCATACATTTTTCGAATATGGAGAAAACCCCGAAGGTAATTATGCTTACCTCATCCCTGCCAAATGAGGGGAAGACTATCCTTACCATATCTTTGGCCTATATAGCGGCAAAAGAAGGGCTGAAAGTTCTT
>DAOWDF010000159.1 GCA_030639165.1 Alphaproteobacteria bacterium | reverse complement strand
TTTGTTTAATCTCGGAGGCGCGGCTCAATAATGTCTCAAGGTCACCATATTCATTGATTAATGCTGCTGCAGTTTTAATGCCAATTCCCGGAACTCCAGGGACGTTATCGACGCTATCGCCTGCTAAGGATTGTACATCTACGACCTTGTTTGGTGGCACGCCGAATTTCTCGATTACTTGCTCTTCTTCAATCCATTTGCTTTTCATCGGGTCAAGCATGCGAACGCCTTCGCCTACAAGCTGCATCAAGTCTTTATCCGAAGATACAATCACAACCTTTTTACCAGCCTCGCGCGCCAGCTTAGTATAGGCAGCTATAAGATCATCCGCCTCATACCCCTCAAGCTCGATAGCTGGCATATCAAATGCCTCGGTAGCGTCACGGATAAGCTGGAATTGTGGTTTTAAATCTTCGGGCGTTTCATCACGATTAGCTTTATATTCTGGATATATATCATTGCGAAAATTCACGCGCGCCGCATCAAAAATCACCGCAATATATGGCGCGTGATAATCCCTCAGCATCTTGAGAAGCATATTAGTATAGCCGTAAACCGCGCCAACTTCTGTGCCGTCAGGGCTGGTCATACCTGCTTGGCGTGAATATGCCATGGCAAAGTAAGCGCGGAAAATAAATCCTGATCCGTCGATTAGGAAAAGCTCGTCTTCATTTTTATCTGTCATGGTTGTTAAATTGGACTAATAGCACCATATTGTCCAGTTACTATAGTCTTTTCAGTTTATAATAATACATGTGGTCATCCCGAGCGAAGTCGAGGGATCTTATTGTTATATGTAAGATCTCTCCACTCCCTTAGGTCGGTCGAGATGACAAAAATATATCGTACTAAATTCAAAAGACTACACATCATTCATCAATATCGGATTCTTGTAAGTAATGATCTTTATAATATTGCTCAATATCTTCCGGCTTATGATCATATTCCAAAAATTCTTCGCGCCATTTCTTTGCCTTATCGCAATGCGGGTCACAATGGGTTTTAATCGGGCAGTATCGGCGTTCTATCTCGTTAGTGATAGCCAGAGCCCATTGCAGCGATCCATTTGCCCACTCGCAATATTCACACCAAAGCTTATCAAAGAAATTAAGATGCTTTATATTATGGCGATCGAAATTAAAATATGGCTTCGAGCTTATCGGTTTTTGTCCCATAATCCAAAAGTGTAAAATATTAAAGAAAATAAGAAATATAAATAATGGCAACAGGAAAAGTGCAAATAACATCATCAAGAATACATTTATAAATGATCCTATAGGATATAGTCTTTGCTTATGGATACTATCTGTCTCTATGATGCCTTGTTTAATATTTGATTTCATATTCATGATCCGCTAAACAATTCTAATTAGGGTTAGATTATATATCATCAGCATAGTTTTTAAAAGATATGCTTATAGAGCTGAAAGTAGAACAACATGAAGAGCATGCGCCTTGAACGTTTATTATCAAATTTAGGCTATGGCGGCCGTAAGGAAATGGCCATGGCAATCAAAAATGAATGGGTCAGCGTTAACGGCGAGGTCGTGCGCAATCCTGCCTTTGCCGTAGATCTTGATATTGTGCGCGCTGGCGGAGTTAAGCTTGATGGCGAAAAGATTGATCCTATATCCCCTTTTACTATTATGATGCATAAGCCTGCGGGCTATACTTGTTCTCGTAAAGATGCTGGTGATTTAGTTTATGATTTAATGCCAGAGCGTTTTAAGCTTAGAAAGCCTATTCTTTCCAGTATAGGGCGTTTGGATAAATACAGCACTGGTCAGTTATTATTCACTGATGATGGAGATTTGCTCCACCGAATAACCCACCCAAAGACCCACGCCAAGAAATATTATGAAGTTACTTTGCGCGATGATTTAAAAGGCAATGAAGCAGAGTTATTTGCTTCTGGTGAGTTTTGCATGACAGAAGATGATAAGCCATTAAAGCCAGCGGAGTGGTCGGCAAATGATGCGCGCTCTGGCACTATTATAATAAGTGAGGGGCGTTATCATCAAGTGCGTAGGATGTTCGAGACCGTGGGCAATGAGGTTATCACTCTCAATCGTTTTCAAACAGGTTCTCTTGCGCTGGGTGATTTGGAAGAGGGGAAATGGCGAGTTTTGAATGCTGATGATCTGGATAGCATTTTTGCTTAGCTAATAGTTACATTAATTACCCATATATTTGTCATCTCGAACGCGTAGCGGAGAGATCTTTTTATTTTGATATATTCTAAGATTTCTCATTTATGCCCTTGGGTACATTCGTTCGAAATGACAATTTGTTATATCTCGCCGATTCTTAAAATATTTGTAGAGCCTGTAACCCCAAATGGCATTCCCGCAGTCATAACAAAATTCTCGCCTTTGTTAGCTAGCCCGCGATCAAGGGCTATTTTTGCGGCATGTCGCGCTGGGCCAGTGAAGTCATCAATGCCATCTTCATCATGAATTGGGTGAACGCCGTAGGAAATAACTAATCTGCGCGCTACATCCAAATCAGATGTCAGGCAAAGTATTGGAACTTCTGGGCGTTGCTTGGCAGTTCGAAGTGTAGTTGATCCCGACATTGTATAATTCACAATCATTGATGCGCCGATATCCTGCGCCACATAATAAGCCGCTGTAGTGATTGCATCTGATGAAGTGCCGAGAGAATCTATGCGCGCTGCTTCCATCATTTCAAGGTAATTCTCATCTTCTTCGGTTTTCTTGGCAATGCGATCCATCATTTTAACCGCCTCCACAGGGTAATCTCCCATAGCCGTCTCGCCTGAAAGCATTAAGCAATCAGCGCCATCATAAACAGCCGTGGCGACGTCAGAAGCTTCGGCGCGTGTCGGCCTAGCATTGCTAATCATGGATTCCAGCATCTGCGTTGCCACAATTACAGGCTTACCTTTTCTTCTGGTTAATCTAATTAGGTCTTTTTGCACAGAAGGCACATCTTCGGGCGGGATTTCAACACCAAGATCACCGCGAGCAATCATCACTCCATCAGCCAGATCGACTATCTCTTCTATATATGTAAGTGCAGATGGCTTTTCAATTTTCACCATAAGGGCGGCGCGGCCATTAATAATCTCTGATGCTTCCTTTACATCTTGCGGCTTTTGCACAAAACTTTGCGCTATCCAGTCAATGCCCATATCAAGCGCAGCTTCTAAATCTATGCGGTCTTTATCCGTCAGGGCAGGGATAGGCAGTATCAGGTTTGGTAAGTTAAAGCCCTTATTATTACTAAGCGCTGATCCCGCTTGCACTATTCCATCCAGATAACCATCTCCCCGCCCTGTGATTTCAATTCGCACTTTGCCATCATCAAGGAATATATGGCTACCAACTTCCAGTGCTTCCATAACTTCTGCATGTGGCAAATAAACGCGCTGTTCATTGCCTAAGGAATTATCCGAATCGAATCTGAAAATCTGGCCTTTCTCTATTTCGATAGAATCATTTTTAAATTTACCGATTCTTAGTTTTGGCCCCTGCATATCTGCAATGATACTTATATGTCGATCATATTTGGCCTCTACGTTGCGGATATGCTTGATTGCTGACCTATGATCATCATGGCTGCCATGGGAAAAGTTAAGGCGAAACGAATCTACACCAGCCTCAACAAGCTTTTCGATCATTTCTAAATTGTTCGAAGTTGGCCCGATTGTAGCTAAAATTTTGGTTTGTCTTTGCCTCAGCATGATTCTACTTCCATTTATTTAAGTTTATCAAAGCCTTCACTATAGAATCAGTGTAGCAGAATTAAGTAATTATCTATTAATTTCTTTATATATTTAGAGTAATAAAATTACTTTTTCACTTTTTTAACAGGT
>DAOWDF010000043.1 GCA_030639165.1 Alphaproteobacteria bacterium | reverse complement strand
TTATATCATATATTTAATTAGATAAAATAATTTGATTCTAGGATATAGTTTTATATGTGTGGATGCAATTTATACACAACCTTGACATCCTATGAATAAATTCCTATTATGTCCCCATAACAAAAGGGAGCTATGGTTATGGCGGATTATAATGGGAATTATGTTTATCTGAACACACATGAATTTAAGAATAATATCGCGCATTGGACGCGGCTGTTACAGCGCAAATGCTATAAGGCTGTGCTGGTGAAACGCCACGATAAGGTTGTCGGTGTTTATGCAACGAATATAGTGGATGAGCTTGATAAAATTGCTAAGGCTGAACGAGCCCAAAAAGAGGGCCCAAAGCCTGTAAGTATCTTAGATGAAAGCATTTTTTCGTGAGCCCGCATCTAGCCCGCTATGGGCTCGCCGCCCCGAATTTCGAGCCCACTCTATGTATATCGGGCCCGTTTACTGGTAAGGGAAAACAAGAATTGGATTTATCAGTGAATTGATATATTGTTACTGAAATTATTTTGTAGGAAAAATTATATGTCAGAGGCATTTCTAAAAGCATTAAAATGGTACATTATCGCGCTGGCCGCGATAGTAGGGACTTCGGCGTTTATAATTGCTAGTAATAGCGGTTCTGTTAAGCCAGTTATGCTCGGGGTTTTTGGCTATGGCGTTGTCTATGGTATGTCGATGTATTGGAAAGATTTATCGAAAAAGTTGCTTTTGGCCAGTTTGATTGTGTTCTTGAGCATTTCCTTCGTATCTTCGAAAATCCCTATCGTTGTATATATCTTGCTTGGCTATAATTTAACTGCGGTTGATCCATATAATATGTGGGGATTAGCCATGGCGGCGATCGGAATCCCCGTTATGACGGCAGTATTTTACTTCTATGACTAGAATTAATGCAGTGCGGTATGTGTTTGTAAGTTAATGTTTTTTTAATGTTATACATATGGTTTTATATATAAAAAACCTTTGGAACTGGCTCTCAGTATCGGTTTTGTGGTATTATATAGTATGGAATATGAAAAGATGAAAGCTCGGTTTTTCATCCCGTCCAATTTTTACAAAGGTCAGAAATGCTTTTTAAATACTGTTTTAAGTCTTAGTTTATTGACCTTGTCGGGGTGTTCTACCACCGTAAAATCGGCTCCACTGGCGCCAACGCCGCCAGATGTGAGTATTGTATTGTTTTCTCAAGATAATTATATTTCTTATCAGCCACATTTCTTTGCTCCGCCGCGAGTTGGCGTTGAGGTTACCATGGATAGTGAGGATAGGTTCTTCGAAAATAGCGATCTTACAATTGATGATACAAATGCTCTTGCTGTTAATGGTGGCGGCTCGCCCGTGCAAGCTTCGCTAAAAGGCTGTCGTTTTCAGGATCGCTTTGATCGTAAGGCTGTTCTTGCTTATGAGTGGAATAGAAGCCGCCTGTCCCTCGATGTTAAGGGGGTTAACTTAGAAAGTGGTAGCGATAAAGCTTTCCGCGTCGAGTATAAAATCAGGTTTAGTCCAGAAAAAACTAAGAAGCAACGATGTCGTTATAGCTCAAGTTGGCAGGGTTTATTTGGCTCTGGCTATAATGAGTTTATTGGCCGTGAAGATGCTGTGGCATGGGGTGAACTTATGACTATGAAGGATGAAGTTTTGCAATATATTAATAGCTCATTTTAATATTTGCCTATGCCGTTGAAATATCACTAAAAGTTAAATAATTGATAATTTTCAAATATCTATGTTGATTTTTTGATGTTCGCCAAGTAGTATTGGCGAATATTACATTTCTTTGTTCTATCTCTGCGTACGTAATTTAAATAAAATTATTGGGAATTTTGTCATGAAGAATAGCTTCTTAAAATTTATTGTTATGTGTTCACCTTTGGCGCTTATGGGCTGTGGTGAAGGTTGGGAAGCGCAAAAGGTTGAAAATGCTGCGCCTTATAGTGCGAGTAGAACAGCGGGTAGCGGTGTTGCTTATGTACGCGCAAAGATGATGCCAGAGAAAGAGCTGAATTTAGAAGCTGTTGCGGAGGAGCCAGAAGAGGTTGCTGAAGAAATTATAGCTGAAGAGTATGTTGAAGAAGCTTATGCAGAAGAAGTAGTTGATCAGGAGCCTGTACTTGATGCAGAAGAAATTTTCACTGATGCGCAGATAAAAGGTGGCGCGCCATCTACTGATGCTGATGCTCAGAATGTGATGGAAGAAGTGATTATGGAAGAGGCTTCTAATGAAGTTGAAGCTGTTGAGAAAACTCCAGAAGAAATAATTGAGGAAATATCTGCAGGGCTAGTTGATGAGGATAGTGATAATTCTTTTGAGATTTCTGTTGAAGCGCCAGTTGCTGCTAATATTCAGCCTGAAGCAGGGGACTATGATGAAGAGATCTTCTCTGAAGATATGATTTCCTATGATAATGAGATACAGCAGGGTGACTTTAATTTCATGTCTGATGGTCAAGAAGATATAGATGATATTTATGGTGATCCTTTAGAAGGGGAATAACCTAACATATATTTATTTAATGATTTAAGCAGTGCATAAAATTATGCGCTGTTTTTTTTGTTTTATTGTAAATAAGAATAAAAATTTAGACAATTTCAAAACGATAAAGATGGACAAATCACCAGCGTGATATTACCATAATTATATAAGCGTTGTTAAATTAGCGTTTTTAATTTCAGTTAGCGTGAGGCTTAAATAATAGAATAGTCACATGCGTTTATTGTATAACAGTTTACTGGAAACTATGGGTCAGTTTATGACTTTTGTAGCTGGATTACTATGCCATATAATAAATGCGTAAGGCTGTAGCTCACCGTGATATTAAATATTTGCACTTAAATGAAAGGTATTTGGTTATGTCTATAGAAGTAGAAACGGTAGTGGCTGTGTCCGTAATGATGGCTGTTTTTTCTGCAGTTGCAGCAATTGGAACAAGTATAGTGCTTGGCGCAGGATTTGAACGTTTGCGTGGTGGCTTTGAGGTTATTCGTAAGCAAACGGGTTTCTTTAGTGATGCAATACATAAATTAGAAGAGAAAATGGTTGTTGTTGATGGTCAGACTGGAAAATTCTCTCATGCCATTACTATAATGGAAGAAAAGGTGAATAATGTTGGTGATCAGGCTAATTCATTTACTAACTCGATGCAGCATTTGGAAAGAAAAGTTGAAGTTGTTGATAAGCAAGCTGGCTTTTTTGGTGATGCTATTAATCGTCTTGAAGGCAAAATTGATATGGTTAGCGAGCATGAGAATATTATATCCGAGAAGATTGAAAATCATGCAGACCTTGAGGTTGCTAGTGTTAGTAAAACCGAAACACTGGTATCACATGCGGAAGAATTATTAACCCAAGTTAGTGAAATTGCAGAGAGAATATCTGATAAAGATGCGTTGTCACAGGCGTTATATGATACAGGATCTCAATCGCACGGCTTTGCACATTATACGCATATGCCAGCAAGTGATGCAGAGGAAGGCGTACGCTATAATTAATAACTCCCTTAGTTGAAAAAAACCCTAATATTGGAAGGTCGATTATATGTCGGCCTTCTTTTTTGTGTGAATATAATCTCTGGTATATGTGCATAATATGTTTAGTATGTAAGTGATTGTATTCGCATCACTTAAGGGGATTATCTTGTCGCTATCTTTGTCTTTTATTCTTTGGTTCTCTATATCAGCATTTTTATTGGTTTTTTGGGTTTGGACAAGCTATATACTTTTTCGGCAAAAGAAAGCTTGGAAGTTTTATGCTGATAAAAGAAATATGCGTTATAATTCTAACGGTATTTACGATAGCCCGACTATTAACGGTGCGATTGATGAGTATAAGGTTTCAATATTTGTTAGTGAGCATTCGGAGCTAGATGAGCGATCACAGCGCCGTTTGACGGCTATAGAAATAAATTTGCATTCTAAACTATCTGTTTCTGGAGCCGTGGCTAGTGGGGGGATGGTACCCATTGTCGAGGGGCTGGATATTAATCAGGAATATAGGCCGACGGTAAAAGGGTGGGATGATTCATATATTGTTAGAACCAGCGATCTTGCTTATATGCAGGAATATTTGAATGATGATCGTTTGAATATAATTTTGGGTATGATGCAGATTGATAAGGCCTGGATTATATTGTTATTTTTTGGTGATAAGGGGTTATTGCGTTTTGATACTCCTGTTGCGCTGGATGATCCTAAGGCTATGGATGATGTTTTGAAACAGCTCGTGGCTGCTGCTAGGGTACTGGAAATTGATGAAGGTGAGGAAAGATCTATTGTCACTAAACAGTCAAAAAAGGACAAGAAGAACAAAGTTCTCGATATTGATGATGACCTTTTGGATGACGATATTGGCCTTGAACTAGAGTCAGATGAGCCTATTGAGGGTGAGGAATAGTAAAATCCTCTTTGCTGTACGTGTTTTTTATATCGAATTCGAAATCACCAATTGAGTAGGAAAATGGCGGGTAATCTCTGTTCTTATAACATATGTTTTGATCAGATAAGTTAAATATACAATGCGTTTCGTTTTCTCCATCGTATCTTCTTAAATCTATTATTTTAGAGTTGTTTGTATCAATAAATTCAAAACTACCTTTAACTATTTCTGCTTTGCTCTTTCGCCAATTTATAAAACTTCTTGAGAAATTAAGCGTTGAGCTTTTATCAATATTTTGTGCCTGTACGTCTAGTGTGTTATGAGTTTCAGGTATGGGTAGCCATGGTTTAGAGCCTGAAAATCCTGAGTGCTTTTTACCGTTCCAAACCATCGGAGTGCGGCAACCGTCCCGCCCTTGCCATTCTGGCCAAGTCTCTTTTGCCCATGGGTCTTGCAGAGAATCAAAGGGTATTTTTGCCTCAGGCAGGCCCAATTCTTCACCCTGATATAAGAATACTGTGCCAGGTAAGCACCCTAGCAGAGCTATGAGCATTTTAGATAGGTTTGGATCATGTTCATATAGCTTAAACCAGCGGCTAGCAACGCGTACAACATCATGATTGGAGAATGCCCAGCTAGGCCAACCCATAGCATTTTCAGGCGAATCTTTAGCTGATTCGTATAGTGCTTGGTCGGAGAAAAATGCATTTATGGGTTCACGGATCAAGTCCGTCGTAAGCTCTTTTTCTACGCCGCTCATCATGTGCGGGTTATATGTAGTGTGGAGGTATTTGTCGCTAGCCGTATATTCTTGTGCCAGCTTATATGGGTGATCATCGCCGATTTCACCGACTAGAACGCGCCCACCATATTGATTGGTTATCTTGCGTATTTTTGCAATAAACTCTAGATTTTCTGGCTGAGATTTATCATAGATATGTTGCTGTGCGGAGTAGGGAGTATCCCCCTCAAACTGCGTGGCGTATTTACTTCCCGATTCACGCGGCGGATTATCACGTAGTTCCTTATCATGAAAACAGAAGTTTATGACATCAAGGCGAAAGCCATCAATGCCACGTTTCAGCCAGAAGTCGCATATATCAAGCATCTCTGCTTGTACCTCTGGATTGTGGAAGTTTAGGTCTGGTTGCTCTTTTAGGAAATTATGCAGGTAATATTGATTATGCTCGTCTGACCATTCCCACGCTGAACCGCCAAAGACGCTAGCCCAGTTATTAGGAGGAGCGCGATTTCCCTGCTCATCAATTTTAGGGTCAGCCCATACATACCAGCTCTTTTTAGCGGGGTCAGTAAACCAAGGATGTTCATTTGATGTGTGGGAAAGGACTAGATCAACGATGATTTTAAGCCCTAGAGAGTGCGCTTTTTCAAGTAACTCGTCAAAATCTGCCAGCGTGCCGAATAGCGGATCAATGTCGCGATAATCGGATACGTCATAGCCAAAATCTTTCATCGGAGATTTAAAGAAAGGAGATATCCAGATGCCATCAACGCCAAGGCTGGCCACATATTCGAGCTTTTGTGTGATGCCTTTGAGATCGCCAACGCCATTGCCTGTGGTATCTAAAAAGGAGCGCGGATATATCTGATAAATTACCGCTCCTTTATGCCAATCTTTATGAGCCACAAAAATACCCCCTATAAATTATTCACAGGGGGTAATTATATAATATTTAGAGTGCCTGAGCAAAATTATTTAGTAACTGCGTCAGTATCTATAGCTTCTGGTGCCGCTTCAGTATCAACAGCTTTTTCTTCAGTAGTTTCTGGTGCAGCCTCAGTAGTTTCTGGTGCAGCCTCAGTAGTTTCTGGTGCAGCTTCAGTAGTTTCTGGTGCAGCTTCAGTAGTTTCTGGTGCAGCTTCAGTAGTTTCTGATGCTACTTCAGTTGTTCCTCCAATTGTCATTTTAATGATTTTATCTGGGCTAGCAGGTGGCTCACCAACTGCAACAGCGTCAATGAATTCCATACCAGATGTTACTTGACCAAGAACCGTATATTGTCCTGTAAGGAAGCTACATCCTGTATCTGTAAAGCAGATAAAGAATTGTGAGTTTGCGCTGTCAGGGCTTTGTGAGCGTGCCATGCCGATTGTTCCGCGTTTGTACGGATACTTACTAAATTCAGCTGGAACATCTGCAAGTTTAGAACCACCCATGCCTGTGCCTGTAGGATCTCCAGTCTGCGCCATAAAGCCACTGATAACGCGATGGAAGATTATGCCATCATAGAAGCCTTCGCCAGCAAGTGTTTTGATGCGCTCAACATGTTTGGGAGCGATATCAGGGAGAAGTTCTATTACAACTGTGCCGCCGCTTGATAGTTCCATGTTTGCAATATTGGCTGGATCGGCTGCATTAGCCTCTTGTTGTGCTGCTGTTGTCATTATTAATAGACCTCCAAGTATAAGCATAGTTTTCTTAAGCATAATTTTGTCCTCTTAAGAGTTGAAATTGATTTATATTCGTTGCATACCGTTAGTGAAATTGCAATCCTATTTTGTTATAATGGTGAATTAAAGGAGAGTCTATCTATGATTTTAAGGGTTAATTACGCGGTATTACTATGCATTATCACTTTGATGTTTGCGCATGTAGCGGAAGCTAAAGGAGGTAAGCATCAAATTTATAAAGTGTCTTCTTCGCAGATTACTAATCATATCAAGACCACAAAGGGCACAAGGCGAGCTATTGTTTTTTATGCGCAGTGGTGTCCGCAATGCATTCAAAAAATGCCTGAATTAATGAAGTTAGAGCGTGCAAAACCTAATTCGATCATAGCTATATCTGTTGATGATAATTTTAAGAAATTCTCTCGCTATATAAATAAGTTCGATGATGTTCCATTTAAGATTATGCTGCATGATGGGAAAGATCGTATCTTATACCAACAGTTAAAGCGTTTCGGCATAGAGCCGCGCGATGGCGTTCCAGATATAATTTTTATGGATGAGAATAACCAAACTGTATTTCAAGGTAATTATGATGTTGAGGACGTGGAGAAATTCCTTAACGGCGAGTGGTAGTCGTGCCCCTAGTCTAGGGCACGCTTAATTATAGTATCAATATTTCTGGTGTATGCATCATAAGTAAAGATTGCATCTAGCGCATCTTTATCAAGCTTTTCCGTGACTTGTGGATCGCTTTCAAGCATACCGCGCAGTGTAAGTGTTCCCTTACCAGTGCTGCGATCTTCCCATACTTTCATGGCATTACGCTGGACGATGCGGTAGGCATCTTCGCGTGATATATCGTTTTGCGTTAGAGCAAGCATGGTGCGCTGTGAGAATACAAGGCCGCCCGTCATCTCTAAATTGTGCCTCATGCGATCAGGGTAGACCAGTAGTTGGTCAATCACTTTGGCTAAACGGTTCAATGAATAATCCGCGGAGATCAATGCATCGGGTAGTATTGTGCGCTCCACTGATGAGTGAGAAATATCACGCTCATGCCAAAGGGCTACATTTTCTAGAGCAGGGATAACGGCAGATCGTATAATACGCGCTTGGCCTGTGAGGTTCTCACTGGCAATCGGGTTACGCTTATGCGGCATAGCCGAGGAGCCTTTTTGATTCTTGGAGAAAAATTCTTCGGCTTCGCGTACTTCTGTGCGCTGTAAGTGGCGGATTTCTACGGCAATGTTTTCGATCGAGCTAGCTACTACGCCTAATGTTGCGAAGAACATGGCGTGACGGTCACGCGGTATTACTTGGGTCGCTACGGTTTCAGGTCTAAGCCCTAGCTTTTCTGCGACATGAGCCTCAATAGACATATCGGCAGTTGCATATGTACCTACCGCGCCTGAAATTGTGATGGTCGAAACTTCGTCCTTGGCATTAATCATGCGGTCACGGGCGCGTTTAAAGGCGGCATAATGGCCAGCTAGCTTCATACCAAATGTTGTTGGCTCGCCATGGATGCCGTGGGAGCGGCCAATGCAAAGAGTATCTTTATGCTCTAGTGAGCGCTTTTTAAGGGCGGCCATGACTTTTTCAAGATCGGCGATGATTAGGTCGGCAGCTTGTGTAAGCATCACCGCAAAGCTAGTGTCGATAACGTCGGAGCTAGTCATGCCCTGATGAACGTATCTGGAATCCTCGCCAACATATTCGCCGACAGAAGTAAGGAAGGCGATAACGTCATGATGGATTTCGGCTTCGATTTCGTTAATGCGATCAACATTGAAATCACCTTTTTCACGTAAGGCAATGGCTGCGCTTTCAGGCACAGTGCCAAGCTCTGCCATTTTTTCTAGCGCGAGTGTTTCAACCTCTAACCATATTTTGAATTTGTTTTCTTGTTCAAATATATTTGCCATTTCTGGTCTTGAATAACGAGGTATCACGGTAAAGCCCTTTTGTTTATATCTTGCGGAGAACTTATTAGGTTTAGTTATGATTATCAAGGGGGGCGTAATAAAACATTGCACACGACAGCGATTATGTATATACCTGCGGCTATGAAAAATAGGGTGTTTGATTTAGTTTTTGCTTCTGCGGCTTTAGTTGTTGCAGCTATTCCTATGGCTTTTTTATATGCTGCTACGAAAGTAAATATGGGCAGCCCTGTAATTTTTAGGCAAAAGCGTATTGGTATGGATGGGGAGTTATTTGATATATATAAATTTCGCTCTATGAAAAATGAGTTTAATAGTGCAGGTAATCCACTACCAGATTCAGAACGTGTTACAAGCTTTGGGAAGTTTATGCGTTTACGTGGCTTGGATGAGTTACCGCAGTTCTTTAATGTAATAAATGGTGACATGAGTATTATCGGTGCAAGGCCAAGGGCGCACCCGCCCATTAACACAGATGATTTGGTTGTAACTCGCTACCCTGAAATACTTAATGCACGACCTGGATTGGTGAGCTCTAGAAAGGTGGAGGAAATATCAAGAAAAGAAACACTGCCTTTTTCGGAGAGTGATGCTTTAGATGTTAGGGATGCAAATAAAGATTGGTCTATTATAGAGAGCTTTAATTTAATAGTGAAAATCTTGCCAGTAATTTCTGGAAGAAACCAGCATGAGAGATCTAGGATTGTAGAAGTTGAAGAATTAGATTGTGATCAATAATAACGCCCTTGATTAAAAACATATCTGCCATTACTAGCCGTTGCGTGAGCAGGGATGTTGTGCTTTTCAAAGAAATCATAACCTTGTTTCAGGTTTTTCCAGAATTTATATGATTTATACAGGCGGCGGAAAGCCATATTCTCAGATGTCATACGAAAAGGGTAGATGTTAACGGGAATTGATTCGTTACCACTTTTGAAATTTTCTTCAATTATAGTGTAAATTTCACTGATACTCTCATTAGTCATCGCTAAGCAGCCAGCAGACACACAATCACCATGTATCATAAGATTAGAGCCAGTCCTGCCGTGAGAGCGATCATATTCATTTGGATAGCCGATATTAAAGGACAGAAAATATTTGCTGTTTGGGTTTAGGCGACCTTGATTTACATTGTAAAAACCCTCTGGGGTTTGGAGGTCACCTTCCTTTTTCTTCGGCCCTAAAGAGCCTGATTTTTTGCAGACATTATATGTTTTGAATAAGTCATATTTCTTGCTTTGATTATTTCTAACCCATAGCTCTAGTTTCATTTCTGATTTAAAGGCTCGGATAAGCATAGGGTTGTTTATGCTCATAGATTTATAAGTCATTTGTGACTTTATTTCTTTAATACCATAGGTGGAAGAGCCGAGTGATGTTGTTTCTGGAGGGCTATATTCGTGTTTTTGTAAATATAAGTGTAGAGCCTCATAGTCTTTTGGCACGCAGCCAGTGGATAAAAATAAGACAAAGCCCAATCCAGTGACCAGTAATATTTGCGGCCAGAAATACATTAAATTAATCCCTCATCACGAAACGAAGTATAACCATCACGCGCAATAACTATGTGATCATGAATAGTTATTTCGAATGGCTGCGCGGCAGCTATTATTTTATTAGTTAACGCAATATCAGCGGCAGAAGGTGTAGAATCGCCGCTTGGATGATTATGCATTAGTATAATCGCAGTTGCACCAAGTTCAAGGCTGCGTTTAATAATTTCACGGGGATAAGCTGGGGTATGGTCTACTGTGCCAGAGCC
>DAOWDF010000328.1 GCA_030639165.1 Alphaproteobacteria bacterium | reverse complement strand
TTTGGCTGTAAGTGGTGATCGCTGAGGGATTCGAACCCTCGACCTACTGATTAAAAGTCAGTTGCTCTACCAGCTGAGCTAAGCGATCTTACCATTGTAGAAACGGCGTTAAAATTTACAACCGCTTGAATTGATGCACAATATGTATTTCATAAGCCTACGTCAAGCATTCAATATTATTTTTTGAATTTTTCTTTTAATTTAACCGCAACTAGCGGTGTTACGAACTCGCTAACGTCACCATCAAAGCTAGAAATCTCTTTAACAAAGGAAGAGGAAACAAATTGCCACTTATCTGCAGCCATCAGAAATACTGTCTCTATATCAGGGTCAAGCTTGGCATTCATTCCCGTCATTTGGAATTCATATTCATAATCAGAAACTGCACGAAGCCCCCTAAATATAAAGGTAGCATTTACCTCGCTTGCAAATTTAACGAGCAAGTTATTAAAGGATTTAACCTCTATCTCACAACCCTTTTCTGGCAAATTATCAATATCAGCCTTAAGCATATCAAGGCGCTCTTGGTGAGTGAATAAAGGTGATTTCTTTGGATTATCGGAAACGGCAACAACCAGCCTATCAACCATACGGCTAGCCCTGCGAATAAGGTGCAAATGCCCCTTGGTCACTGGATCAAATGTCCCTGGGTAGATACCAGTTATAAATTTGCCGCTATCAGCCACGAATAATCACTCGCCTTCGCTTTCAGAACCATCAGCGATAGCACTTACTTCTGATGCACCCTCAGAAGAATCCTCTAAAGCATCTTCAGACAAATCTTCTGCATCATCATCTTCCTGTACTAGCCAAGCTACGGATACCACATTTTCATCCTTACCGACCTTAAAGATAGTAACGCCCTGCGCAGAACGCCCCGTCGTCCTTACAGTTTCAACTGGTGTGCGGATAAGCTGCCCGCCGTCAGTTACCAGCATAATTTGGTGAGAGTCAGTCACAGGGAAAGTAGCAACCACTTCACCACCGTTTTTAGCGGTAAGAGACATGTTCGCTACGCCCATACCACCGCGCTTTGATACACGGTATTCATAAGCAGATGTACGCTTGCCAAATCCTTTATTTGAAACAGTAAGCAGAACTTGCTCCCCCTCGAAAAGATTTTGGAAACGATCTTGTGAAAGCTGATAATCTGTTTCTTCAACGTCCATACCATCCATATCATCGCCAAGCATCTGACTAGCAGTTTTCAGATAAGCATTACGCTCATCAGGGCTGACCTCAATATGTTTAAGCACAGACATAGAGATAACCTCATCGCTGGCATCTTTCATCTTGATACCGCGCACCCCTGTTGAGTTACGCCCAACAAAGACCCTAACGTCAGTCACAGGGAAGCGTATAGCTTTACCAAGTTTTGTTGCAAGCATGACATCTTCATCTTCACCACAAAGATTAACAGAAACAAGACTTTCGTCATCACCAAGCTTCATAGCAATCAAACCATTCGCGCGAATATTCTTGAAATCAGACAGCTTATTACGGCGAACCGAGCCATGGCTGGTGGCGAACATAATATCCATTTCATCCCAAACAGCCTCATCTTCAGGCATACGGAGATAAACGTTCACATTCTCATCCTGCTCCAAAGGCAGCAAGTTTACGAGCGCCTTACCACGACTTTGTGGCGTTGCAAGCGGTAGCTGGTAAACCTTCATGCGGTGAACAATACCTCTAGAGGTAAAGAATAGTATCGGCGTATGGGTACTGGCCACAAAAAGATCGGAAACGAAATCCTCATCCTTGGTCGCCATGCCAGAGCGCCCCTTACCGCCACGACGCTGCGCGCGATAAGTATCAAGCGGCACACGCTTAACATAACCACCATGGGTAATCGTTACGACCATTTCTTCGCGCTGAATAAG
The DNA here is from genome assembly GCA_030639165.1 of Alphaproteobacteria bacterium. Taxonomy (GTDB): domain Bacteria; phylum Pseudomonadota; class Alphaproteobacteria; order Micavibrionales; family Micavibrionaceae; genus UBA1672. The sequence continues at coordinate 6,991 of DAOWDF010000328.1, read as the reverse complement.
GTCTTCCATGTCGACCTCAAACTCAGCTTCAATAATCTCGGAGCGACGTGGAGTGCCAAAGCGCTCTTTAACTTCATGCAACTCTTCAACCAAAACTTCGAGCAAGCGCTCACGATCACTCAATATAATTAGCAATTCTGCAATTAAGTCAGTTATTTCTTTTAACTCATCACCGATTTTACCGCGCTCAAGCCCTGTTAGCTTATGCAAGCGCAGATCAAGAATAGCTTTAGCCTGAACTTCAGACATTTGATAAGTTCCATCATCTGCGACCAGATGCTCAGGATCATCAATTAACGCGATTAATGGCGCGATATCATGAGTAGGCCAGCGTTTGGCCATTAACTCCTCACGCGCAGTAGTTGGATTAGGAGCATTACGAACAAGCTTGATAATGTCATCAATATTTGCCACAGCAACGGCTAAACCAGCCAAAACATGCGCACGATCGCGTGCTTTACCAAGTTCAAATATAGTGCGCCTAGTTATAACTTCTTCGCGGAAATTAACGAAAGCCTTAATCATGTCACGAATAAGCATCGTTTGTGGCTTACCATTATGAAGCGCGACCATGTTACAGGCAAAATTGCTCTGAAGAGCTGTATATTTATATAGACGGTTAAGCACTACGTCTGCATTAGCGCCGATTTTAAGCTCAACAACAACGCGCACACCATCACGATCGGACTCATCGCGTATTTCATGGATATCTTCCACGATTTTCTCGCGGGCAACCTCGCCCAAACGCTCCATAAGTTTGCTTTTATTCACCTGATACGGCACTTCATGAACAATAATGGCTTGGCGCTTGCCAATTTCTTCAAAACTGGTCTTGGCGCGCATTTTAACCGAGCCGTTACCAGTATGATAAGCAGAATTTATGCCAGAACGCCCCAGTATTTGTGCACCTGTCGGGAAATCTGGCCCTGGCACTATCTGCATAATTTCTTCTGTTGTCATGTCAGGGTTTTCTACAAAAGCGCAGCATGCATCCACAACCTCACCAAGGTTATGCGGAGGAATATTAGTAGCCATACCAACGGCAATACCGCCTGCCCCATTGACCAGTAAATTTGGGATTCGTGATGGAAGAACTACAGGCTCTTTTTCACTTTCATCGTAGTTTGCTTGAAAATCTACGGTGTCTTTGTCCATATCTTCAAGCACAAACTCAGCAGCTTTTTCAAGACGAGCTTCTGTATAACGCATAGCAGCAGGGCTGTCCCCGTCCATAGAACCGAAGTTCCCCTGCCCGTCAATCAATGGCAAGCGCAGTGACCAAGGCTGCGCCATACGTACAAGCGAGTCGTAAATTGCCTGATCTCCGTGCGGGTGATATTTACCCATAACATCCCCGACCACGCGGGCAGATTTTTTATAGGACTTATCAGAAGTATAACCGCCAACGCGCATAGCGTACAAAATACGGCGATGCACAGGTTTAAGACCATCACGCACATCTGGCAGAGCACGACTTACAATAACGCTCATCGCATAATCAAGGTAAGACTGCTTCATCTCCTCTTCTAATGCTATTTTAGGAAACTCTTCGCCGCCACCGTCTGATATAATATTGTCACTCATATTTCTACTTCAGTTGTTTATATTGGTTAACTTTATTTATTGCCCAGTTTTAATGCGCATCATAGCCTTATCAATCATGCGAATTATTTCAGGCTGCACAATCATTGCCCAGCTACGCATTTTATCTGAGGCACTTATCGCCTCAGGCTTAGAGAAATAATCCACCATGGCATCCAGTTCAGCCAAAGTATAAGTCTCAATCATTGCGTCCACTGATATTCTTTCAATAGCATTGTAATTAAGCATTGAAGACATGGCATTAACAAAGCCTTGGCGTGCCTGTGGCGGGATTGATAATGCGGCTCTGGAAACGGCTCCATCTACCTGATCACGCGTAGGGCGTATTTTATGCATTTTCTTTGCCAAATCAATTTTCTTTGCCAATGTATCCTTATCTTCAAGCTCAGCTTTTGCATCTAAAATGCTTTTTTCGACTTTAGTGAGTTCCTTGGGCTTGGAAGCTTCATCCTTCGCCTCGGACGCAGGAGCAGCAATATCCTGCCCTTTTAGAAAATCATCGGCATTAACAGCCTCTTGCGCATAAGAATTAGATGCAAAAATGATTACAGCCAACAAAGGCAGCATCACAAATTTATTTAAGTATTTCATGGTATATCCTTATAATAAATTTAAACCCTAATGTAGGACGCTCTAAAATGGAATTTCATCATCCATAGCATCAACAGGCGCAGCTTGTTGCTTTTGCTGCGCAGGAGCGCCGCCGCCGTAACCAGAATTACCACCATCATTAAATGATTGGCCGCCACCTTGCCCACCGCCATATGAACCGCCGCCACCAGCATTACGAGAATCAAGCATAGTAAGCTCTCCACGGAACGGACGAAGTACGATCTCAGTAGTGTATTTATCCTGACCAGTTGCCTGATCCTGCCATTTACGAGTTTCAACTTGACCCTCAAGATATACTTTAGCGCCTTTTTTCAGGTAATTTTCACAAACCGTAACAAGCCCTTTGTTAAATATAACAACGCGGTGCCACTCAGTTTTTTCACGGCGTTCGCCAGTAGACTTATCCTTCCAGCTCTCTGATGTAGCAATAGATAGGTTACACACCTTATCTCCGCTTTGCATTGTACGAACATCAGGGTCTGCACCCAAATTACCAACCAAAATAACTTTATTGACACTACCAGCCACGTTTACTACTCCATTTTCAAATTCTTAATTATGAATCGCAGTATAGACTGCTAGTAAATTATTCTAAAGGCTTTATTATTGTAATTTCTATAAATAATTCTTAATAATTATTTTTTACTTCACAAACAGATCATTTGCGCTTACGATATGTAAAAATACTCGGTGATAGAAATGAATTTAAAAGAAAAAATTAAAGACTTAAAGGTAAAGTTTGATACAGCAACTAAAGTGCTAATGGGGCTCGATGGCACAAAACCAACAGAAGAGCAAAGCTACCTTTACCTGATTTCTGATAGCATAGAAAATGCAGAGCTATCTCCTAGCGAAAAGGCAATAAAAACGGCAGAGAAAACTGTGGCTATGTTTCAAGCTTACGTGCATAAAGCAGCCCTACTGGGAACAGATCCGCTAACAAATCTACCTAATAGATCGGCATTCAACGAACAAATCCGCACAGCCCTTGAGGAGCAAGGGACTAATATACAAGCCCCCAATGGCGTGATTGATAATGATAAACGAAAAGTTAAAGTAGATGAAAATTCCAACAATTATTTTGCACTATGTTTTTTAGACCTTGACCGTTTTAAAGGGCTAAATGATGATTATGGTCATGATACTGGGGATGCTGGACTAAAGGCTTTTGCAACAATATTAAATAAAATAGTTAGAGAAGATAAAAGCGGCTTTTTTGACGGACGAGGACGGGTTGCGCGGCTTGGAGGTGATGAGTTCACAGTAATATTACACACTCAAGCAGCAACCCATGGTGAAGCAAATGAACATTTTAATAATGGAATAAAGCGGATAAGAAAAGCATTAGAAGCAATATCATTTCATCATAATGGTAAAAACTTTCCACTAGCTTCAAGCATCGGCATGCATGTATTCGAAGATAATGATACAGCGGAAAATGCCCTTAAAAACTCTGATAAAGCGCTCTTTATCGACAAAGAGACGAAAGGGGAACGGTATAACTTCTCAGTTAGCAGCCTCACAGAACAGGGAGTTGAAAACCTACAGACTGTTGTAGATAAACGTGCGGAAGGCGCTGATCTTACAAAACAGCAGATACTAAATGTTATGGATAACCTTATCAGAATGGGCTCAATAAACTTAAATGTTACCAAAAAAGAACTTACAGCCATCATTGAAACAGCAACAAATGAACTAGACCCAAACTAAAAAACATTGCTCCAGCTTAAATTTTACGCCATAAATACCCCATGCTTACAGAGATATCAGTGCGCGGGGCGCGAGAACATAACCTAAAGAATATTGACGTGGATATTCCGCGCGACAAGCTGGTCGTTATTACTGGCCTGTCAGGATCGGGTAAATCCTCGCTTGCGTTTGACACTATATATGCCGAAGGGCAGCGTCGCTATGTTGAGAGCTTATCAGCCTATGCACGTCAATTTCTCGATATGATGCAAAAGCCTGATCTTGACAGTATTGAGGGGCTATCCCCCGCTATATCCATAGAACAAAAAACCACAAGCAAAAATCCACGCTCAACCGTAGGAACAGTTACAGAAATTTATGATTATATGCGTCTGCTCTGGGCAAGAGTTGGCGTACCCTACTCGCCTGCCACAGGCAAGCCAATCACCAGCCAGAGCGTTAGCGAAATAGTTGACCGCATCCTTGATATGGAAGAAGGCAGCAAACTTTACCTACTTGCCCCGATAGTGCGCGGGCGCAAGGGCGAATATCGTAAAGAATTTGCCGAGCTGCAAGCCAAGGGTTTTACGCGGATAAAAGTTGATGGTGAGCTCTATGAAATTGACGAAATTCCAGCCCTAAATAAAAAGCTGAAGCATGATATTGAAGTTGTAATAGACCGTATTGCGATACGAAACGATGCGAAAGACTTGCTACAGAAGCGGCTTGCCGATTCAGTCGAGACTGCCCTAAATATTGCCGATGGATTAGTCATTGCTGAAGACGCAAAAAATGGAAACCAAACGCTATTCTCCTCCAAATTCGCATGCCCCGTGTCAGGGTTCACCATACCAGAAATTGAACCGCGCCTCTTCTCATTCAACTCGCCGCATGGTGCATGCCCGCATTGTGATGGGCTAGGCGTGAAGAATGATTTTGATGAGAGCTTAATCATTCCGGACCCTAGCAAATCAATAGGGGAAGGCGCAATTGTTCCGTGGACAATGCATTTTGCAAAGTTCTATTTGCAGGCTCTTATCTCTGTAGCGGATCACTATGGTCTCAGCGCACAAACCCCATGGCAAGACTTAGATGTTGCGCATAAGCAAGTACTTCTCCATGGTTCAGGCAAGGTCAATATTAACATTACTTACGAGAGTAAAAACGAAAGCACTTGGAAAAGTAACAAGCCATTTGAAGGAGTGATTAATAACCTAAACCGTCGCATAGTAGAAACCGAGAGTAACTCTTTACGCGAGAAGCTATCGGAATTTATGACCTCGTCACCATGCAATGAGTGCGGTGGGGCAAGACTTAAATCAGAGGCATTAGCGGTTAAAATTGATGGGTCAGATATATCTATAATTAGTAAATTAAGCATCCAAGAAGCGCATAGCTGGTTCGCTGAACTTCACAACAACCTAACCAATCAGCAGCAACAAATAGCAGAGAAAATACTCAAGGAAATTGATGAGCGATTAAGCTTTCTTGTTAATGTCGGGCTAGATTACTTAAACCTATCTCGTAACTCAGGAACACTATCAGGCGGCGAATCGCAACGTATCAGACTGGCTTCACAAATTGGCTCTGGCCTGACTGGGGTTTTATATGTATTGGATGAGCCATCAATTGGCCTGCACCAGCGGGATAATAACAGGCTGCTCGGCACCCTCAAAAGACTACGTGATATCGGCAATACGGTAATTGTAGTTGAGCATGATGAGGATGCAATACGCTGCGCCGACCATCTTATTGATATGGGGCTTGGTGCGGGCGTGCATGGCGGATCTATCGTTGCGCAAGGCACACCAGAAGAGGTGTTTCAGTGCAAAGAAAGCATTACCGCCCAATATATGCGTGGGGAGAAGTTTATTGCCATACCGAAAAAACGCCGCAAAGCCAAAGGTGGAAAATATATAAAAATAATCGAAGCTAGTGGCAATAACCTCAAAAATATCACAGCTAAAATACCGCTTGGTACTTTTACCTGTGTTACAGGTGTTTCAGGCTCTGGCAAGTCTACGCTGACCATTGATACGCTTTATCGCGCTGCTAGCAAAACCTTGATGAAGTCAAAAGAGCAACCCCTGCCCCACAAGGAAATCAAAGGGTTTGAGCATGTCGATAAGGTCATAGATATAAGCCAGTCTCCAATTGGGCGCACGCCGCGCTCTAACCCTGCCACATATATAGGTGCGTTCTCGCATATACGCGAATGGTTTGCAGGGCTGCCCGAGGCAAAAATACGTGGCTATAAGGCTGGACGCTTCTCATTCAATGTGAAGGGCGGCAGATGCGAGGCCTGTCAGGGCGGAGGAGTTATCAAGATCGAGATGCATTTCCTGCCTGATGTTTATGTTACTTGCGAGAGCTGCTCTGGCCAGCGATACAATCGCGAGACGCTAGAAGTTAAGTATAAGGGCAAATCTATTGCTGATATACTTGGCATGACGGTTGAGGATGCGAATGAGTTTTTTAGCGCTATCCCTACTGTGCGTGAAAAAATGTCCAGCTTACTAGATGTTGGGCTTGGATATATCACGGTTGGTCAACAGGCGACTACTCTTTCTGGCGGTGAGGCGCAGCGGGTTAAGCTGGCGAAGGAGCTATCAAAACGCTCGACAGGGCAAACGCTCTATATTCTTGATGAGCCGACGACTGGCCTGCATTTCGAGGATGTGCGTAAATTGCTGGAAGTACTGCATACGCTGGTGGATCAGGGTAATTCTATCGTGGTTATTGAGCATAATCTCGACGTTATCAAAACGGCGGATCATATAATTGATATCGGCCCTGAAGGTGGTCATAAGGGCGGTGAGATTGTAGCTTGCGGCACGCCAGAGGAAATATGCAACGTTCCTGAGAGCTATACTGGTAAATATTTGCAAGGTGTATTATTCAACTAGCCCCAACTATTATGTTACTCCAAGCGGAAAACTTGCATTACCTACGCTAAATATGTTAACCTTTTGTTAATCAAATAATGACAATGAATTTCGGGTTTTGAAAAAGGAATAAGATTATGGCGATTACAGCAGGTGGAGTAGCTAAAACAGCAGCATTTGTAGCAGCGGGAATGACATTAAGT
>DAOWDF010000041.1 GCA_030639165.1 Alphaproteobacteria bacterium | reverse complement strand
TGTCAGCCTATCCATAGCATTATCCATAGACATCAGCTTAAAACTAGGCAGATCATAGCACTTATCCTCTTGGCGCTTTTCAATATCACTATAGGATTTAAGCATATCATATAAGGACACATTCCAGCTTGTTACAGTAGTCATCCCTAGAGCCTCAGGCTGCCCTCTCGCAAAAACATCCTGCCCTAGCCGCGGCAGCTCCAACAATTTTTCAGATGCATTTTGCATGGCTTCAAGGCGTTGCAACTGAAATTGTAGTGCTTCAGCGATATCTTCGGCGCTCGGCTCATCGCTATTTTCCTCCTTAGGTAAAAATAATCGTGATTTCAAATAAGCAAGCCACGATGCCATAACCAGATATTCCGCTGCCAGCTCCAGATTTTGCTGCTTCGCACGTTCGATAAATCCAAGATATTGACGAACTAATTGCAATATAGAAATTTTAACAAGGTCAACCTTCTGATTACGCGCCAGCTCCAGCAAGATATCAATCGGCCCTTCATAACCATCAATATTGAGCAAAAGCGCATCTACATTATTACCGCCTTCATCAGAAACTGTAAGATCAACATCTTCCATTACGCGGCCTCCGATAGCTTAGCAGATGCACGTTTTAATCTCTCAATTGTTGGAGAGCTTATTTTCGGCAAACCGCCAGCCAGCTCCTCCATAACATCAAATTCTCCAGCGCAATAAAGAGCCAGATCACACCCAGCGTCCAAGCTAGCCTTAGCTTTTTGCACAGCGCCCCCATAAGAATCCAGCGCCTTCATATCAAGATCATCGCCTATTAATACACCGTCAAAACCGATCTCACCGCGAATAGTTCCTGCTATCACAATCGGAGAAATAGTCGCAGGATTATCCGCATCAAGAGACTTATAGGTTATATGCGCACTCATCGCCCACACGGCTTCCCCTACATCAGATGAAGCTATATCCTTGAATGGCGCAAAATCCAGTTCCTTCAAATCTTCCAGCCCTGCATCAACAAAGGGAAGCTCCATATGCGAATCACTATTCGCTCTGCCATGACCAGGGATATGCTTGATAATCGGAGTAATACCTGCTTTTAGGAAATGCCGACATACCGACAGCCCTAGCCGTGATACTATGGCAGGATCATCAGAAAAAGCGCGATCTCCGACAATATCATGCGCTCCAGCGAAGTATATATCGAGCATCGGCGCGCAATTAACATTAATGCCAAGCTCTATAAGCTCATCAGACATTCGGAGTATCTCAAAACGCAACTCCTCCAAAGCCTCATCAGGGTTTTGAGCATATAAATCCCCGAAATGCTTCATTGGCTTATATTCACGCCAATGCGGAGGACGCAAACGTTGTACCCGCCCGCCTTCTTGATCAATTAAAATAGGGCAATCACGCTTAACAATATCCTTTAGACTAGCAACCAGTGACTTTAACTGCTCTGGATTTTCAATATTGCGCTTAAATAAAATAAAGCCAAATGGATTAGCCTCGCGAAACAGGGCTGCTTCCCGATCTGTTAGTTCAGTCCCCTCAAGCGAGAAAACACATGCAAGAGAATCTTTTGCACCATTTGAAAAACCGCCATTACTTAACAACCAAACAACCTCCAGCTTTACCTTGAGCCTTCAATTTATTACAAATCTCCGTAGCACTTGCTTTACTCATAGGGCCAGCTTGAATACGGTAGAATGTACCGCTAGACAATGATGCCTCCTGAACACGGAATTTAGATGTTGCCAGCACATTATATTTCGCCTGCATCTTCACCCATTCACCGCTCGCACGTGAAGCATCTGTGATACTAGCAAGCTGCACAAAATAAGAACCAGCAGTTACACTAACCGCTGGAGCAGCAGCGCCCACAGAAGGCTCTATCGCAGCTTGGTTAGAGCCCTCACTAAGAATTTTCCGTACAAAATCAATAGTATCTGGTGATGTCGCAGCCTTATGCATACCCACATATTTCGGTTTCACACGTAGAGCAGCAATTGCAGTCTTAGATACAAATTCAGAATCATCATCACTCACTCCATCAACAGAAGAAACCGTAGACCCTATTTTTTGTAAAACATTATCAGCCTCATCAATACTTGTCGTTTCTTCAGTAACCACGTTAGCAATAGCGGCTGGTTCATCAATCGTGGCAACAGGAACGACGTCGACTATTGCGTCACCTGCATCAATAGGCTCTTCCATCTTTATTTCTTTAATATTAGAAACCGCTTCCGAAGTCTTTTCTTTATCTAAAGTACGTCCCTTAATGATATTAATATTAGACGCACTCCATTCCTTTTCATCACCCAAACTGATAATAATTGCGCCATCAGGGTTACTTGACAGAGCGCGGGCTATAGCCTGCTCCTTATTAATATAAGCATCATCTTCCTGCGAAAGAAGATTCTCAATCCGCCGACCATCATTAATATCTGCACCGCCAGAACGTGCAAGAATTGTACTATCACCATTAGGAATGCTCATCCCGCCCCTATCAACAGGCTCAGAGCGTATCGGACGTAAATCGGCTTTAACAATAGGTATATTACTTTGTGAATCACCAGAGGGGTATGCGGCGATAATAACACCAACAAATAAAACGGCTACAGCAACAAAAGCAGCTGACCTAACCATTGGCTTGCGAGTCATTTCCAAAGCTACTGAAAGATAACCGCCAAAATCACTGGATTTTTTAGCTGACTTCCCCTTCTTACTTGTTGCCTTAAGGTAATGATCATATCCATATTGATGAAACTGATTATCCTGACTCATTTTATTTCCCTCTTATATTTACGCAACATTATTAATTATAAAAATCTATCACCATGCAAATCACGCCACAAGTAAGAGACACACATGATTACTCAGATATAAACAATTAATGTAAATCCCAGTACAAATCGAACAGCCTCTCATGCTCCCTAATTGCATAACGATCAGTCATCCCCGCTATATAATCTGCGACAATCCGCGCCCTTATACGCTCATCATCAACTGCCCCAGCTTCAGCAATACGATTCTGCCAATTATCGGGGAGTAACATATAATTCTTGTGAAAAGCCTTAAATAAATCACCAACTATACGTTCAACCTTCAAAGCGATTCTATTAATCGTGTAATGCTTATACATACGATCAAATAAAAAATTACGCAAAAGCTGAACTTTACTATCCATTTCAGGAGAAAAATTTACCATCTGCAAACCTGCATTTCTTATATCATCAGAAGATTTTGGCTTTACCTTTTTAAGGTTTTTACGGGTTTCAACCAAAACATCATCAACCATAGCACCAATCATATTGCGCTTAAGCTCTTCAACAAGATACCTATCAGATATATCAGGGTAATCACTTCTAACCTGTTTGATTATTTCTGCTAAAATAGGCACTTGCCCCATATCGTCAATAGAGAACAATCCGGATCGTATCCCATCCTCAACATCATGGTTATTATAAGCTATATCATCAGAAATAGCGGCCACCTGCGCCTCCATAGAAGCATAGGTTCCAAGCCTTAAATCCATCTGTTCTTGCAACTCACGTACTGCAATATGCGGCTCACCAGTAACAGGCCCATTATGCTTAACAACCCCCTCCAAAGTCTCCCACGTCAGATTAAGCCCATTCCAATCTGGATATTTACGCTCTAAACTAGTCAAGACCCGCAAAGACTGATCATTATGATCAAACCTGCCATAAGGCTTAATAACCTCTTTTAAGTGATCCTCTCCCATATGTGCGAATGGCGTATGCCCAAGATCATGCGCCAGAGCTACAGTCTCCGCCAAATCTTCATTTACCTTAAATTCACGCGCCAAAGTGCGAGTAATCTGCGCCACCTCTAATGTATGAGTAAGGCGCGTACGGTAATGGTCGCCCTCGTGATAAACAAATACTTGGGTTTTATACTTAAGACGACGAAAAGCACTGGAATGAATTATGCGATCACGATCACGTTGAAAAGCATTGCGATGACGACTATCTGGCTCTGCGTGAACACGCCCCAATGACTGCTCAGCCTTAGAAGCATAAGATGCCAGCGGCATTGCACAATAATTATATGATTCCTGTTCCATTTCTACTACTTACCCAATATAATGATTCTATGAATGTTAATATTATAGTAGATGAAAGCGCAGCAAAGCGCATCAAAGAACTTCGAATGGCTCAGGATAAGCCTGAACTTATGCTGCGCGTGCGCGTTGAAGGCGGTGGGTGCTCTGGCTTTCAGTATAAGCTTGAGCTAACAGAAGAAAAGAACTCCAATGACATTGAGTTCGCAGACGTAGTTTTAAGCGATGCTATTTCATTGGACTTTCTCGATGGAGCAACCGTCATATTCGAATCTAGCCTGATCGGCTCAGAGTTTAAAATCAACAACCCTAACGCGAAGTCAGGCTGCGGCTGCGGCACGTCTTTTTCTGTAATATAACGCTAGCCAAACGCATACGATAACAACCATAAGTAACATTACATTCCCCAACATAGCCACACATGGTAACCTTACCCCAGCGCAATAATGCGACAAACAAGCAAGGTGAACAACTATGAGTGAGGAAACAATTTTCAATAGAATCGGTGGAAAACCAGCAATAGATGCTGCCGTAGATATATTCTACAGTAAAATTATGGCGGATAATCGTATAAACCATCTTTTTGAAGGCATTGATATGCCCAAGCAAATAACCAAACAAAGAGTGTTTCTAACATATGCTTTTGGTGGCGCCCCTAATTACTCTGGCCCCTCCATGCGCAAAGCACATGAAAAACTAGTAAATGAAAAAGGGCTAAATGGTGACCACTTCACAGCCGTAGCAGAAAACTTGCAAAGCACTTTAGAAGATCTAAATGTACCCTCCAATCTGGCCAGCGAAGTAATGACACTGGTTGCAAGCACAAAAGCTGATGTCTTAAATCAGTAAATCTTACCTTACTCGCAGTAAGCGCTAGAATTTACGACTACTGTAGAACTTACTCTATGGTGGCTTGACACCAACAATCTGCAAGCCACCACTATATAAAAATATCCGTATAATTCCTATATATTAGGGCAGAATTTAGTAGCCACATAACTATAATAGAAAAAAATCTCAATACATCACTTATAAATCTTGATTAAGAGCATTAACCTGATAATCTCCGCCTATGAAAATCGTATCCTGGAATGTAAATTCAATCAAAGCTCGGCTTGATCACGTTAAACGCTACCTAGAGGAAAACTCTCCTGATGTACTTATGATTCAAGAGCTTAAAGGGTTAGACTTCCCTGCAGAGGAATTTGAAACCATAGGCTACCACACCAGTGCAGTAACGCAAAAAGCATATAATGGCGTAGCAATCATCTCCAAACATCCTATTGAAATCATATTAGATAAACTACCAGATGACGATACAGACGAACAAGCTAGATATATAGAAGCCAACATCAACGGCGCTAGAGTAATCAATATATACCTTCCCAACGGCAACCCAACTCCAGGCTCAAAGTATGATTATAAGCTATCTTGGATGGCGCGATTATATTCACGACTTAAAACGCTGTGCGATAACGATACACCATTTATAATTGGCGGTGACTTCAACGTAATGCCAGAAGATAAGGACTGCCACAGCCCAAAAGATTGGGAACAAGACGCACTATTCCGCACCGAGACCAGAGAAGCGTTCAGATCACTGATAAACTTAGGGTTAACCGACGCTTTCAGGGTTTTCAATAACCGCGCGGAGCAATATAGCTTCTGGGATTACCAAGCAGGGGCATGGCAAAAAGATAACGGCATAAGGATAGACCACTTCCTACTCTCACCAGTAATGGCGGATAAACTTACCTCATGCACAATCAACAAAACACCTCGGGGCTGGAACAAGCCTTCCGACCACACCCCAATAGAAATTACAATCGCTTAAAATAAACAGTGGAAAGATACGAAAAAACATTGCTCCTATAATGATTTAGGAAGCAATAGCTGCTAACCTTCCAATTGAAATTTACAATTACAATGAGTTTAAAGAAATGAAATCAGGAAAATTCCTTAGCCGCCTCCCTGTAAAAGCTAGCTTGACCGCTGCCCTCACATTGATCATAGGCGGATGTGTTGCTAACACATTCCCCTATATGCGCAACGAAACAGCGCAAAGAATTGCATCTCCTGCATGGATGATTAAGCGCGACATTTCTGCTTCACCTTATATTCTACGTGCATACGAAAGAATCCACGATCGCGATGGCATTGCCAACCTTTATATTGAAGGCAATGGCTCTGAATTCACATCCCGCTCTAAATGGGCATTGAACCCTACCCCAGAAAATCCTGTTGCCCTACACCTAGCATCTAAAGATAAGGCTGAAAATGTCATCTATCTTGCTAGACCATGGCAATATACCGCCATGATTTCAAAGAATGATAAATGCGATAAAAGCTCTTGGAAAGAAAACAGATTTTCTTCTGAAGTAATTAAATCATACCAATTAGCAATGAATGATATTTCTGCGCGTTACGGCATTAAAGGGTTTAATATTATCGGCTATTCTGGTGGCGGCGCAATCGCAACATTACTAGCCGCTAGCCGTAGCGATGTTATGTCAGTAAGAACTGTCGCAGGAACTCTTGACCATGAAGCCCAAAGCAACCTACTAGGAACTCCTGCGCTTAGCGGATCATTAAACCCCGTAGCAAAAGCTGCTAGTATTTCAGAAACACCACAATATCACTTTATTGGCGGTCAAGATGAGTTTGCACCACCTGCAATTCTACATAGCTACCTACAGGCAACGCCTGCGACTACATGCGTGCAAACCATGTTAGTACAAGAAGCCAGCCATGACGCAGGCTGGGTTGATAAATGGCCAGAGCTTCTTAAGCTACCTGTCACATGCTATAATCGTGCGCCAATAGATCAAGCAATCATAGATGAGGGTAACCCTCCAATGTTTGAAGCTGTTCATCCGGGTATTGATATAAATGGCAAACTAGCTAAGCCTTAGGGATACAAATATAAAAACACTATGGCTCAAGTGGAATTTTAGTTAATTTTACTGAGGTAATATCTGCAAACTATACTAAAGATCTCTTTGGTACGATAAAATAAGACGCTAACCCCCAAGGTAGCCCCAAACAAAATAAAAGCCGCACGAAAGCGACGAAACCATTGATCTAATGGTGCTGCTGGGGAAAATTGAATTCCCGACCTCGTCATTACCAATGACGCGCTCTACCACTGAGCTACAGCAGCCTCCTTTAGGACGCTCAAGAAACTACAATAAAAAAATCTGGATGTCACGCCCGTTTTGCATTAAGACTATATTATGAAAGAAAAACATACAGTCACACAAATTTATTTTCCTACAAGGCATGAGGAACGTAGGCGTATTTTAATACGGTAGTGACGAATAACGATGTAAGAGAAAAAATTTGAAAGACTGTACAGAAAAACTCGATAAGCGGGCAGCAGCTCTGCGCGATAATTTAAAGCGCCGCAAGCTCAAAACCAAACAGACGAAAGAACAAGCAAAAGATGCTAAAACCTCAGACAAGAAATGAAACCATAATGCAACCTGGCATTCTAGCAGATCATCAAATACGTGACCTCGCGCAAAATGAAGGCATGATTGAGCCATTTGTAGAAAAACAAAAAAATGACGGCATTATTTCATATGGGCTATCATCATATGGCTACGACGCCAGATGTTCAGAAGATTTTAAGATTTTTACTAATGTCGATAACGCGCTAGTAGACCCGAAAAACTTCTCAGAACAGAGCTTTGTTGATCGCAAGAGCGATGTTTGCATCATTCCTCCAAACAGCTTCGTCCTCACCCACACCGTTGAATATTTCCGCATTCCAAAGGATGTGCTAGTGATATGCCTTGGGAAAAGTACCTATGCGCGCTGTGGGCTGATTGTTAATGTAACCCCACTAGAGCCAGGTTGGGAGGGGCATGTTACACTAGAGATATCCAACACCACTCCGCTACCGGCAAAAATTTATGCCAATGAAGGTATCGCGCAATTCCTATTCTTCAAGGGCAGTGATATTTGCGAGACTAACTACGCTGACAGGGCTGGTAAATACATGGGTCAACGCGGCGTTACCTTGCCTAAACTCTAAGAT
>DAOWDF010000226.1 GCA_030639165.1 Alphaproteobacteria bacterium | reverse complement strand
GGACAAGGCGATGACGCTCTATATGGTGGTGCAGGCTTCGATCAGGTTACCTATCTAGATGATTTCAGCAACTATAATCTAATTAACGCCGCGTGGATTACAATTACAAATAACGTGATCAATGACGGTACGGATACACTTATAGATATTGAGAAAATTATCTTTGCCGATGGCCATTATCAAGGTGGAATATTCACCCCTTCTTCTGGTGAGCCTATTAATAACGCTCCTATTGCGCAAAGTGATGTATTCTCTGGTGATCAGGACGTGATTATCACAGGTAATCTACTGGCCGATAATAGTAATGGCGCCGATAGCGACCCCGATGGTGATGTCTTAAACGTAATTGCAGGAATATTTGCCAGCTCAAATGGATCAGTAGAGATTTTCTCAAATGGTGATTTCACCTATACGCCTGATGCGAGCTATGTAGGAGCGGATAGCTTCTCCTACACTCTAGAAGATGGGCAAGGCGGCAGCGATATCGGCGCAGTTAATATCACATTGATATCTACAGAGCCACCACCAGAGCCTCCTCCTGAACCACCACTGCCTTCAGATGAAATCATTGGCACATCAGGAAATGATACCCTGCGCGGAACTACAGATAATGATGTTATTCGCGGCCTTGAAGGCAATGATAAGCTCTATGGTGAAGGCGGCGACGATACACTTTACGGCGGCGCTGGTGATGACACCATAAAAGGACGCACTGGCAATGATGTAATTTATGGCGGTGAAGGCGACGACTATATCGAAGGTAATGGCGGCAACGATATAATTTACGGTGGGATTGGCGCTGATTTAATCAAAGGCAGCAATGGAGTTGATATATTCGCCTACTCATCAATAGAAGACGCTGGTGATACAATCAGAGATTTCCGCCAAAGCCAAGGCGAAGCCATCGACATTAGTGATGTACTAGTTAGCTATGACCCGCTAAGCGATGCCATAGAAGATTTCGTGCAGATAACCGACGATGGATCTGATAGCTTTGTCGCTGTTGATATTGACGGCGGAGCAGATAACTTTGTCCAGCTTGCCACAATATTAGGCGTAACAGGCATCACTGATGAACAAGCCCTTGTCGATAATGGCAACTTAATTGTTTAAGCCAAAAGAACTAGAAATATGGCTCAAATAAGGGTGCTAATTTAATTGCCCCCTGTAAATTAACATGGTCATTATCTAAATAATATATATCTTCACCCCTATTAGCAAAGCATGCTGAATGCTCACAAAGAATAGAGCTAGGATCAATATATTCTACGCCATTACGTACTGATATATTTTTTAGTATGCTGCTTGTATCTTTTCTTCCTTCTAAAAACAGGTCTTTAGAAACCATAACGTCTTTCCCGAATAGGAAAAACATTTCAGGAACTGAACGTGGAAATTCTGGTACAACATCAACTACAATTGGTACGGCCCCTATATCCTTAATACTCTGTATTGTCTTATCCAAATAAATTGAGAGAACTCTAAAATTTTCTGCTTCCGATATATCATGACTATACGCATCATTAATCCATGTTGGCCCCTCTTTATTAATGGGGCTTTTATGAGTATAATACGTCCAACGTGCGACCAGAAAAACTATATCCCCCGCCTTAATTGATGATAAAATAGCTTGGTTTGCATGCTTACATTTATAAGGTTTTTTATCACGAGCAAGCTTTATATCAAGCAATGGCGGGCATCCACTAAAGCTAGCCAAATACCCTGATTTATTACTTCCTTTTGCAGCCTGACCTATGCCTCTTACGATGGCTCCAGCATGAGAATCTCCCCAGACTACAAAGCTAGTATTAGGTACGCTCTTATCACCAAAAATACATTTTCTACTTTCAAACTTATTAAACGGAATATCTACACAAGATTTATCAACGCTGCTTCCTATATAAGTTTTCAAACGTTCTATATCATTAAACCTTTGCGGAAACCCTTTTCCTGCAATAATTACTAAACCGCCTATAAATAAAGGAAGAGCCCCTAGAAGAGCCAACACAAATATACGCCACCTCCCTTTTAAAAAATCTCTATTTCTAAAAGGAGACTCTACAAATTTTAATGTCAATACAGCTAGAATGAAAGATAAGCAAATCAACCCTACAGATTGCCATGCACTCACAGGCTCTGCAGAGAGATATTTGGCAAAAACAAAAACAGGCCAATGCCACAGATAAAATGAATAAGAACAAAGACCTATGAACACAAGGATTTTTAGACTCAAAACCCTGCTCCAAAATGTGTTGGTGCATTGATTAGCATAAATTAATAAAGCTGTGCCCAAGCATGGGTAAAGTGCGTTTAAGCCTGGAAAAGATGTATCATAATCAAATATAAAAACAGCATAGCAAATCAGTGATACCCCCACCCAGCCAATAATTTCTGACTGCCATTTAGCTTTTAATATAGGAAGGCAATTACAAGCAATTAAAGCACCCAACAACAACTCCCAAGCCCTCGTAGGTGACCAATAAAAAGTGGCAGAAGGCTTATGATCCGCTCCCCACGCACTTAATAAAAGAGAGGAAATAGAAACAATAACGAGAACATGAACATATTTTCTATTCAAGAAACGATGTACAAATATTAGCAAGAGAGGAAACAACACATAAAATTGTTCCTCAACTGCCAATGACCAAGTATGAAGTAAAGGTTTTAAATCTGCACTAGCATCAAAATATCCTGCCTCGCTCCAGAATAATATATTAGATACAAATAAAAGAGTTGCAAAGATACTCTTACCAAACCCATTCAATTCATCAGGAAGTAATAAGAAAACCGCTACTATTAGACTAACAAAGCAAACGGTATATAACGCTGGCAATATACGTCTAATACGCCTTTCATAAAAAACTTTAATAGAAAATCTATCTTTATCTAAATCTTCTAAAATAATAGATGTAATCAAAAAACCAGAGATAACGAAGAAAATATCAACGCCTATAAAACCACCACTAAATACATCAAACCCAGCGTGAAAGAACACTACAGTCAAAACGGCTATGGCTCTTAAGCCATCTATATCGGGACGGTATTTTATAGACATATTTTGTAATATAAACGAAAAGTGAAATTATGATATAGCCTAATAATAATTTAAATGTAGGCTATTATTCTTTCTTAAAATAAGTAGTAATATAACGCTCAGGGATTTCCCAAATAACCAGTGATGGCGGTGTGTTTTTCCACGTATCACCTGATAAGTAAGCATCCATAACTGCAAAAGGCCCTAGCCCTTCATCGGCCATATTTAATATATCAACGTCCATCTCATCTTTAAGAAAACCGTGAAAATTCCACGCTGGATTAGCGCTATAACTTGTGCCAACCAACGTTACAGGCACAACATTATCAGAGAACAAAGCCATAGCCGCGTCATCATCACCTGATGCTTGCTCCTGCGTTTCATATGTCGGCAATAAATCACGCTCTATAGAGATACCATCGACCCCAGGCAAATAGCGCAACAAATCGCCCTCATGCGGCTTTTCCTCGCCTTTAGTGGTTAAAAACACCTTAGCGTCCAAGCTAGAAGTATCAATCATTATCGATGCGTATAGCGCCGCCAACTCTGCCCCCAAAGGTGACCAATGCGTATCAGTCTTCAAGAACAACGCCATCTTATCTTCTGAATTTTGAAAAGGCTCTAACAAAGAAACTACTGATATGTTGCTTTGCTTGATACTACTCAAAGCATTACGGTATAAATTGCCGCGGCATAATGGAATTTTATATTTGCCCAGATATTCACTATATATGCGCGCTTTGGATGGAATAAGGATAATATTAAGCCCTACCCCACTGCCCTGCATTAACGTAGAAACACCAGAAATATATTCCAAATTCTGCGCCAGATTTTGCGCGCTATTTGTAATGCATGAAAATTCCTCATCAGT